>NZ_JBHFKT010000029.1:0-71273 GCF_042879335.1 Photorhabdus sp. RM96S
GACGGTGCTGGTTTGAAGGTTTGAGGTTAAACAGGTTTCAATACCAATACGGTTTTCAACCAAATAATCCATCAATACGGGATCAGTAATGGCTTTTACCCCATGACCAATCCGCGTGGCTCCTAATTCCCTAATGGCTTGCCAAATACTTTCAGCACCAGCGGCTTCGCCGGCATGGATAGTTATATGCCATCCAGCGTCACGGGCTTTAGTAAAATGAGATTGAAAAAGATGGCCGGGAAAACCTAACTCGTCACCCGCGAGATCCAATGCAGTAATATGTTGCTGGTGAGCCAGCAGGCTAGCTAATTCCTCAGTACAGGCTTGTTCACCAAAAGTTCTGCTTAAAATTCCGATAAGACGGATGTCGATATCGTTATTTTGACGGGCAGAACGGATACCATCAATAATCGCCTCAACGACCCCTTCAACCGGCAATTTGTGGTTCATCGCCATGTAATAAGGGGAAAAACGTAATTCAGCATAATCTAGCCCAGTATTGATGGCATCTTCAACGTTTTCGATAGCAACTCGACGACAAGCGTCCAAATCAGCTAATACTGCCACTCCCCAATCAAGTTTTTGCAAAAAACTGACTAAGCTTGGTTCATTTTCAATAATTTGTACGTGAGGGAGTAGTGATTCCAGATCATTTGCTGGAAGCTGAATATTATTCTGGTTGGCAAGATCTAAGATAGTCTCCGGCCGGATATTTCCATCGAGATGGCGGTGTAAATCTGTCAGTGGGAGTTTTATGTCAATCACGTTCAGGTCCTTTTTTATATAAAAAAGCCAGTCACATACGTTGACTGGCAATTTAACAAAACGTTTATGGGCGCGTTTTATTGCACAGGTTTCACAGTACCTTCTGCTTTCACTTTTCCATTGTCGTGGGTGTCGCCTTCTGGCACTATTTGTTCTGGTTGCTCTGGTGCTTCATCATCAGAAGGGTCGGATAAATTGTATTCAGACATGAACTGATGTAAGGGCATTTTCTTACCATTCATTTCTACATTACCGTCTACATAGTTAAATTTAATGCTGATAGCATCTTTATCAACCGTGGTAATTTTAAACAACTGTCCTAATTGTTCAAACTGTTTTATCTGTTGTTCAGCATTCTGTTCAGCTTTTGCTTTATCCGCACCATTCATTATCATCGACTGAGTAGCGAACTCAATCATCATAGGTTTTGGTAATGTGACATTCAGAGACATGTTTTGAATTAAAGTGCGAATAGCTTCTTCTGTTTTCATTGAAGACAAGCTGCTTTTATCTTTCGGCAAGCTCTTCAAACCCACTTGGTAATTAATGGTGCTTTCACCTTTGGTATTCTTCCAGGTCAGTGGTTCGATACCAAATTGTGGATTGTTTTTCAACAGAATAGGGAAGTTAGAAAAAACGGCGTCAATCATGGCCGTGTTTGCCGCGTCGGAAGAGAGATCACCAGACGCGAGGGATTTAGCTGTGGCATCATTATATGCTTGGGTGAACTTACGGACAGATTCACCATCCAGACGATCCGCAGTAATTGCAAACTTACCAGAACCAAAATCAATGTTTTTCAGTTTAAGACCATCTAAACTATAAGTGATTTTTCCTTTCAGATTAGTTTCATCTTCACCGATATTTGAATCTATTTTAACTCCGGAAAGCATCATATCTTCATTGCCGATGCCTTTTAGGCTGATTTCCTGAATTTTGATGCTTTGATCGCCAATATAGATATCAAATTTGCCTTTTTTATTAGCTAGGTTTAAATCAATACCTTTGACAAGGAAATTTTCGTCATTTTTATTGATGACTAACTGGTCACTCTTGATTGCCAGTGATATCTCTTTCAGATCACGGCTGAGATCGGAAGTCAGTTTGGCGCCGGAAAAATTGAACTTAGCCCCATTTTTTTCAAAATCGACAGGGGAGATATCAACATCAGAAATAACAGAACCACTATAACCGACCCGTGAATCAGAAGTGAACAGCGATTTTCCTTTAGTGATTTCAAACAGGGGTTTTAAAGATCCATTATTTTCCAGCTCGGAATGAACGGAAGCCATACTCGGAATTAAGGTTAATTTTTTCACTTGTGCAAGTGGGAAAGGGCCGTGATCAATCACCGATTTAATTGAAATCTCTTCACCGGGTTTGATTTCTGCGTTTTTAACGCCGTCTTTAGCTGTCAGAACAAGACGGACATCAGAACTGAACACGCCACGGTGGAAATCTTTACTCTGTAACATCAGACCTGTTTCAGGGAAGGCTTTTTTCATCTCAGCATTGGCGCGGGAAATAGATTGATCTATACGTTGTTCAATCTGTTTACCTGTATACCATGAAGCTCCAGTCCAGGCTGCTCCCAAGGCAACAATAATGCCTATTGCCACTAACGATTTTTTCATAATGCAAATCCATCCTTTTAATGCATATTTTGCAGGTAATATGCATTCTCTTGGTATAAAAATGGCCGTTAACACAGCTTGGAGTGTAAGTAGTGCTTAACAGCGCCTGTGAATGAGTTTTAGGCCCAGATTGGTATTATTAATTAAAAACCCGGGCGGTAAAACCATCACCGTGAATTATCACAGCCTTTTCGGCAGCAGATATGAATACTGACTCACCTGGGAAAATTCTCAATTGGTGTTCGCCAGATTGTATAACTGTTTGACCTTCAACACAAAAAACAATCGATGCTGAATTGTTATCAAGCGTAATTGACTGTTCCGATAGAGAATAAATAGAAAATGCAAAATCATCCACTGGAATAGGGAAATTTTTAGCTGTTTTTTCCTGTCTTGGTAGCATAAATAAGGTGTTTGCTGGTTTTGAAATAAAGTCAAGGTTTGCCATTAGCTCAGGAATATCAATATATTTGTTGGTTAAGCCCGCTCGTAGGACATTATCTGAGTTTGCCATCACTTCAAGAGCAACGCCTTCCAGATAAGCGTGAGGCGTGCGGGCGCATAGAAACATGGCTTGACCGGGTTCAAGTTCGATGACATTAAGTAAAAGTGGAATAAATAGGCCATTATCGTCAGGGTAAAATGCCGTCATTTTTTTGATGGAATCCCAAGGTTCTCCGAGCCGACTATTCAATGCTGATTTCAATACGCCAAGAGCTAACTGCTTTTGTTTGCCACTCATATTCAGTAATTGGGAAAATAAGCAGGCAAGATTCTGTTCATTTGGTGTCTGAATAAAGAACGGAATTTTGGGATGGGCCGCAGTAATAAATTTCAGTAATTGCGCGATTTCGGTTAATGGACGGAACCCATTCATTGCCCGGAAAGGGGTAAGGGCATAAACCAATTCGGGTTTATGGTTATCATCTTTGTAATTTCTTTCCGGGGAATCCAACGGAATAGCGGCGATATTCTCTTTGGCAAACCCCTCTTCTGCGGATTTTTTATCAGGATGAACCTGAATTGAGAGAGGTTGAGCCGCGCATAATACCTTAAATAGGAAAGGCAAACGGTGAAATCTATCTGAAACTTTTTTCCCCAAATATTTTTCCGGATCACTGGCTATTAATTCATTTAAGGCAATGGGTTTTCCCGTTTCTGGATTGACGACAAGTGAACTGCTTTTAGGATGGGCGCCCATCCATAATTCAGCCATTGGCAGATTATCTGGATTTTCAACACCATAAATATCCATCAGGGCGGTTTTGCTTCCCCATGAATAGCGCTGGATCTGATTTATCATCTTCAACATGGCCGTTACTCTCTTTTTAAAAAAATCAATCTATTTCCTTTCTACCACAATACGATAAATACGACTTGGTTGGCATAATCAGGAACTAATATGTGGCATGATAACAGAATGCTAATTAGTTTATCTGCAAAGACTGATTATACCCTATGGATTTTAAGATGCTTCGCGACGGCAAGGGAGCGAATCCCCGGGAGCATAGGTAACTATGTGACGGGGGTGAGCGAGTGCAGCCAACAAAGAGGCAACTTGAAAGATGACGGGTATATGCATATTCGATTATTCTGTGTGTTAAGGAGAGATAGTAATGGCAGCCACTCGCATTGAAAAAGACTCAATGGGGCCCATCGAAGTACCTGCTGACCAATTGTGGGGAGCGCAAACTCAACGTTCACTTGAGCATTTTCGCATTTCGCAGGAGAAAATGCCGGTTGCATTAATTCATGCTCTGGCATTGACCAAACAGGCTGCGGCCAGTGTCAATATGGATTTGGGTCTTCTGCCGCAAGAACGTGGTGAAGCAATTATTGCTGCTGCGAAAGAGGTGCTGGAAGGTAAACATCCGACAGAATTTCCTCTTGCTATCTGGCAGACCGGTTCTGGAACACAAAGTAACATGAACATGAACGAAGTGTTGGCGAACCGTGGTAGTGAGATCCTTGGCGGGGTGAGGGGGAGTGAACGCCTTATCCATCCTAACGATGATGTAAATAAAAGTCAGAGTTCTAACGACGTTTTCCCAACAGCAATGCATGTTGCTGCGGTTATCGCGCTGCGTGAGCACCTTATTCCTGAGCTGAAAATATTACAAAAAACATTGGCTGATAAAGCTGAAGCTTATAAGGATATCGTTAAAATTGGTCGTACACACTTGCAGGATGCGACGCCATTGACCCTTGGTCAGGAAATTTCTGGTTGGGCGGCAATGTTAACGCATAACCTGAAACACATTGAAGACAGTATCCCCCATGTTTGTGAACTAGCGCTAGGGGGAACTGCGGTTGGCACCGGTTTAAATACTCATCCTGAATATGCTGTTCGTGTTGCTAAGAAATTGGCTGAACTGACCAACCATCCGTTTGTTACTGCACCAAATAAATTTGAAGCCTTGGCGACTTGTGATGCTCTGGTTCATTCTCATGGGGCATTAAAAGGTCTGGCAGCATCCATGATGAAAATTGCAAACGATGTTCGTTGGTTGGCTTCCGGCCCTCGCTGTGGTATCGGTGAAATTTCAATTCCTGAAAATGAACCGGGTAGTTCAATCATGCCAGGTAAAGTTAACCCAACTCAGTGTGAAGCGGTGACAATGCTTTGTGCTCAGGTGATGGGTAATGATGTTGCTATTAATATTGGTGGTGCATCTGGCAACTTTGAGCTGAATGTGTTCCGTCCAATGGTGATTAATAACTTCCTGCAATCTGTTCGCTTGCTGGCGGATGGTATGCGTAGTTTCAATGAACATTGTGCAGTTGGTATCGAACCTAACCGTGATCGCATTACTCAGTTGCTGAATGAATCTTTGATGCTGGTAACAGCGCTGAATACACATATCGGTTATGACAAAGCCGCAGAAATTGCTAAGAAAGCCCATAAAGAAGGGCTGACATTGAAACAATCGGCGATGAAACTGGGTTATCTGACAGACGCAGAGTTTGATGAGTGGGTTCGTCCGGAAGATATGGTTGGCAGCTTGAAGTAATTGTTGTTTAGCCATGAAAAACTGACCGGAGACGAGAGCTCCGGTTAGTAGAATGTACGGAATCTTCTGTATAGCTATTAGTTACACAACTGCTATAATGACTGCCTACCAATTTGCTACACAGGTGATTTATGAGAACACAACCTAAAGAAACCCCGATCAACATCCGGGCGAAAGCCTTTCAGCGGGAGCTTATTGACCATGCAGCAAACCTGCACTCAAAGACCCGAACTGATTTCATCTTGGATGCTGCCTGCCGCGCAGCCGAAGAGGCCATACTCGATCAGCGCCACTTTTTCGTTAACGACGAAAAATATCATGCGTTCATGCAGATGCTGGAGCAACCGCTTTCTGATAAATGAGAACGCCCGAACGTTCTATACGCGTCTTGGCTTTGCCCAGTCATCGTTGGAGCCATACACGCTGATGCTTCCATTAGGTAAACAGGATTAATTGCACTAAATCTCACGATATAAATGTAGCCTTGGAATAATCAACTCCAGTGGTTTGGCTTTGGGTTTATAACGATGGACTATGGCATTGGCATCATAGTTAGCAAGTCTACCTATCTTTGGTTGGTTATCGCCATAATTAACACAAAATGCAATTATTGGCAGGGGACAAGCATACTGCACCTGTTTTTGTTGTTCCGCATACCAGACTCGTGCAATGGGCTGCACTTTCACCGGACGTTTGATTTTTAAAGCCACATCATTAGGTAATTTTTTTATGTCGATAATTTCTTTGGCGACTAATGTTGCCCACTGTTCACGAGAATAGGGGGAAACTGCTCGTCCAGCGTTATAGCTTTTCTCTAAACGTTGTAGAATTTGATCTTTTGTGACTTTATTGATGATATTTTTATTTGCCCAACCAAAGCGAACTGAATCGGGATTGATAAGGGGAGTGATGGTTCTGTAAGCGTTTAAAGTTATCAAACCATGTAACTGACTGTGAACAAACTCAAACCGTTGTTCTTTATCCACTCCTGATTGCACAGTTACGATATGTTCAAGTTCTGCTTTCAACTTATTAATTTCCTCAATCAAAAGTAAAGCAGAGCGATATTGTTGTTGGTTCACAGAAAAACATAATACACCGGGAAGACGAACGGCAGCTTTACTGCTGATATTTTGGTTGTTGTGATATATAAATAGCTTCTGGTAATGATTTAACCCTATGTTTAGTGCGTCATTACCCGTCTTTTCATTAACAATTATTTTCGTTACTGGCTCATGTTCACTGCCTTTTTCTACATCAGGCAGAATAAACACATGAGCGGCTAACAAAGAATAGCTATTTAATTGTTCATCCAGTTGTTTCAACTTACTCTCTTGTCTTTGAAAACAACTATTCAAATCTTCAATTGATAAATATTTACTCATTTGAATAACACGATTAGTTACAACATACTTTTTATTATAAAACAAAAGGAGCAAACATCAAACTCAAATATGTCGTATGTATATTCATACCACCTATAAAGCTTGAAGCCAACAATGTGGTCAGGAATGTCACTGAATGATACCACTGAGAAAAAATACAAAATATCAATGCATTGAACGTTACAGCGAACAAGACTGTTTGGTGGAAATGTCCATTTCAGCAGCACAAAAACAATGCCCGGTCCAGCAGGTAATTACGCGACTGCTGTAACGGTGGCTAGTAAGTTTCATGCAGAGCCGGGGAGTGTGTCATTGGCAATATGGGAGAGCACTACACCACACCAAAAATTTGAGTGCGTCTGGGAAGGAAAGAGGGGAGGCTACCTTGGCTTTATTTGCCGGGCATCCCCTGTAACTGAAGATACTCAGAGACTTTACCACGACATGGGGCTTCACCGAGTGGTTCTGACCTCTAAATTCAGCACTTAACTGCTGGATTTGTGACCCGAACATACTTGTTCGGGTTATCTCATCGGTGCCCACGAATATTAGGGAGGTTTAAGCATAATCTGTTTTTGTTCTGATTGTGTTAATTATATGTGAATTAATTTAATCTATAAGGAAGGATGATGAGACGAAAAACGGGGTTTTTCTTTGATGAACATTGTTTTTGGCATAGTACTGGCATGCATATAACGACTTTACCTGTCGGTGGTTGGGTTCAACCTACTTCTGGAACTGCACATGCTGAATCGCCGGAAACAAAAAGGCGGCTAAAAAATTTGATGGATGTATCAGGCTTGAGCCACTCTTTGCACCTTTCTTCGGCATCTCTTATTGATGAGCATATACTACGTAAAATTCATCCGGAAGAGTACCTGAAGCGGTTTAAGCAAGTCAGTGATAATGGTGGAGGAATGCTTGGTATAGAAGCCTCTTTGGGACCGGGAAGCTATGAAATTGCTAAACTTTCAGCCAGCCTTGCTTGTGCGGCAGTGGAAGCAGTGCTTAGCGGTGAGCTTGATAATGCTTACAGCCTTTCTCGACCACCAGGTCATCACTGTTTACCTGATAAGCCCATGGGATTTTGTTTTCTAGCAAATATCCCATTGGCAATTGAACAGGCAAAAGCACGTTTTGATTTAAAACGAGTTGCGGTCATTGATTGGGATGTTCATCACGGTAATGGTACTCAGCATATTTATTGGGAGCGTTCTGATGTTTTGACCATCTCAATACATCAGGATGGTTGCTTCCCTCCAGGATACAGCGGTGAAGATGATATTGGGGAAGGTGAAGGAATAGGTTATAACCTGAATATCCCATTACTTGCTGGAGCCGGACATAATAGCTATATCTATGCAATGACACAGATAATACTTCCTGCGCTTGAACGTTTTAAACCGGAACTGATTATTGTTGCCTGTGGCTATGATGCGAATGCGGTGGATCCTTTGGCAAGGATGCAGCTCCATAGTGAAAGTTTTCGGGAGATGACCCAGCTAGTGCAACAGGCAGCAGATAGTTTATGCGACGGAAAACTAGTCGTTATTCATGAAGGCGGGTATGCGGAGTCTTATGTACCATTCTGTGGATTGGCTGTACTTGAACAAATGAGCGGCATTCGTACGGAAGTCAAAGATCCAATGTTAGATTCTATACGCTTGCAGCAGCCAAAAGCTAAGTTTGAGCTATTTCAACAACAACAGCTTGATAAACTTAAAGAAAAATTCGGTCTTTGAGCTTTGTTGCGTAGGTTTGTTCCACATAGTTTGGGAGCAAACCTATATTAATTGAGTTCAATAGATGGAACAAGAAGTTCGATAAACAGGAACAGCATCATGCTGTTCCCGATAATAGTTATTTTATAATCAAGCAGGGCTAATTGTTGTGTCAATTACTTGGTAAAATGCATTTAGGGTATCTGAGATTGTCCAAACACCCAGTATAACATGATAGCCTTGATAACCCTCTGGTAAGGTACATTTATTAATAACTCTGCTGCCCGGCATTTTTTCCTGATAATCCTCAAAGCAGAAAGGTGTATTATTAAATTGCTCTCTGGTTAAAGGTTTATTGGGGTCCCAATTAGGTTTAGTAATAAAATATTCCCAACTTGAGGTTTTGTGTTGAATCATAATTTCCCACTGAAACTCAATATCACCGGCAGTAATAGGAATTTTTTTCCAACGATCTTCGGTTTGAACATCCAATGAGCCAAAATGACCAATGCCAGCGCTAGCAATATGGCCATCTTCCGGACCAGTTTGCGGAAAGCCTTTCTTAGCTTCAAGAGATTGAGGCTCATACTTAACTAACCCACAATCCGTATTTTGTTCATTTCCCTGTGCAGAACAAAGGAATGCACGACTTCCTGGACTATCAATATAACCATGAGCCCATGCGCTATTAAATAAAGCTGTAATTATCGTAGCGGCTAAAGTCATCACTTTCACTTTATGTTTATACATAATAGTGTCCTCCATTTTACAGGATAATTTATACCCGTTATCTTTCAAGTTGCCTCTTTGTTGGCTGCACTCACTCACCCCGGTCTCATCGTTATCTATGCTCCCGGGGATTCGCTCCCTTGCCGTCGCGATACATCTTGAAATCCATTGGGTATACCTACGACAAATAAAGCCCCAGGACTTAGCTATCAATTCTAGATAAATATAATATGATTATCCATTTCATAAATTAATTAATAATCTAATTATATTAAGTTATTGAAGTTTTGTTTAAAATATGCCTGTCACTGTTTTTTGTAATATAAAACGATATGATTTTCCTAATTTATTCGATATGGTTCATATAATAGGCAGTTGATGTGTCTTAGGGAACACCCGCTATCTTAAAAATACTTATTTATAGTTATGGCGATATATTTACATAATAATATTCCTATTCAGATTTTTTAAATAAAAAATTATCGATATAAAGTAATGAAAACAATTGATGAAAATATTAAATCATCTCATATTACGGTTTAAAACAACCAACCTGTCCAAAACCGTAATATCTACTTAAATACTACAATAATATTCTACTAATGTTTAATAACATAAAGATCTTTTGTCGACACAAAACCCAATGGGCTCATATAATACCCACCAATATAAGGCTTAACTAATCTGACGCCGATATAGTAATAAACAGGAATTGCTGGTACATCTTTTGCCAAAATATCTTCTGCTTGCTGAAAATATTTTCGATCATTCGTTGCTTTAGCTTTATTTATCAAATCATCATAAGTATGATTGCTATATAAGAATGTATTATTAGAACTATCAGTAACAAAATTATTTAAAAACGAGGCAGGATTATCGTAATCAGCGATCCGTGCATATCTCACCATCTCAAAATTACCTTGATGAATAACATCCAACATAGCTTTTCGTTCTTGGTTCTGCAAAATAATATCTACATCCAGACTTTTTTTCCACATTGAAGTCGCCGCAATAGCAATCCGTTTATGCTCTTCTGATGTATTATAAAGAAGTTTAAATTTCAATGGATTATCTCTATTATAACCCGCTTCATTTAATAATTTTCTAGCTTTCTCAATTCTTGCTTGTTGTGTCCATGATGCATAATCAGGTTGCCCTAAATTCATTCCTCCAGTATTTGGTGGGGTATGATTATAAGCAGGTTCTTGGCCTTGCCCCAAAACTTTATTCGCTATAATTTCTTTATCTAAAGCCAAATTTAATGCCTGTCTGACTCTGAAATCATTAAAAGGTGCTTTTTTATTATTAAAATCATAATAATAAACACCTAATGCTGGTGTGATACGAACTTGATTACCTAATTTTGCCTTTAAGGATTTAAATAAAATCGACGGGATATTCTTGGTGATATCAATTTCTCCGGCTAAATAACGATTGATATCTGCCGTTTCTGATGCTATTGGAAGGTAAGTAACTTTATTAATAACAGTATGAGCACTATCCCAATATTGTGAATTCCTGATGCCCACAACTTTCTCATTAACAACCCATTCGGATAACTTAAATGGCCCACTACTGACAAATACATCGGAATGAGTCCATTTTTCGCCATACTTTTCAACCGCTTTTTGGCTTATAGGTACCATAACAGGGTAGGCCAACATCTGTAAAAAATAGGATACGGGTTGTTCTAACGTCACTTCCAAAGTTAAATTATCCAGTGCTTTTACACCTAATTCATCGGTTTTTTTCTTGCCTGCAACAATATCTTTGGCATTGACTACATGCATGTTTCCAAGATAACTGCCATACGGAGAGGCAATTTTGGGATCAACTAAACGTCGCCAGCTAAAAACCACATCATGGGCAGTAATAGGGGAGCCATCAGACCACTTTATTCCTTTTCTTAGATGAAATAACCACACTTTATTATCTTTGGCTTCCCAACTGACCGCTAAATCAGGGTTGATTTTTCCATCACTGCCCGCTCTGATTAATCCACTAAAAAAATCATGAATAATATTAAATTCAACATCGTTTTCAACTTTATGAACATCAAGAGACACAGGTTCTGAACCATTATTGCGAACGATATCTTGATTAACTGACAATAATGTACCTGCTGGAATAATTGCGGCATGAGATAATGCCAGATTGCCAAATATAATACCTGTGAATAAGGATATATTCCTTAATGTTTTATTCATCGTTTGTTCTCCAAGAGGATCTCATTTTGGGAGTATCTATTTCAGGGAAGTCAATTTTTTGATAATTAAGGTTTTTATATAATTTTGCAAACCAAACCTCAGAATGTTTATGACTATTTAAGATATTAAGTTAAAATTACGTGATTCTATTGAATACCCTATTTTGAATGTAAGAGGTATAACTATAATTAAGTATTAGCATAAAATACTTAGCGCTACTTCATTAATATCATGAAATTTAAGCAATATACCCAATGGATTTCAAGATGTATCGCGACGGCAAGGGAGCGAATCCCCGGGAGCATAGATAACGATGTGACCGGGGTGAGTGAGTGTAGCCAACAAAGAGGTAACTTGAAAGATGACGGGTATAAATCTAAATAACATTCAACGGATGAGATGCAATGTGGAAGCTAATATGAAACATAAAAAAATAAGTGATAAAGCCGATGAACAGAATAATGACCTGAGGGCCAGCCGTCGTCGTTTTATTCAAGCGAGTGCGGCGCTTATATCTATTCCCTTTGTTACTACCCGCCAAACAACCGCCGGCGAGAAAACAGACCACAGCTCACTACCGATTAATGTTATTGATACAAGTGAAACGAAAGTCATACCCACCTGTAGTACATTTGATTGTGGAGGAAGATGCGATATCCGAGCTCATGTCCGAGAAGGCGTTATCACCCGCATAACCACCAGACCTGATCATGAACTTGATGAAGCAATGCCGATCATGCGAGCTTGCGTCCGCGGTAAGGGCTATCGCAAATTTGTTTATCATCCTGATCGTTTAAAATATCCGATGAAACGCGTTGGTAAGCGGGGAGAAGGAAAATTTGAACGAATCTCCTGGGATGAGGCGACAACCATTATTGCGGATAAGCTAAAAAGCATTACTGAGAAATATGGCCCAGCTTGCCGCTATGTTAGCGTTAATACCGCGATAATTGGCGGTGTATCATCAGGCGATAAAATGTTACGTCGTTTACTCAATATTACCGGCGGACATTTACAATATTACCATTCCGTGAGTATGGGCAATACCGCGGCAGCCACGCCCTATACCTACGGTGTGGCAACTTCGGGTAGCACACTGGATACCTTAGAAGATACCCCGTTGGTGATCCTTTGGGGCCATAATCCGGCTGAAACTATTTTTGGTCACACCAATCACTATTTCCAGAAGATGAAAAAAAACGGCACCAAATTTATTGTTGTCGATCCCCGTTATTCTGATTCTGCTTCCTCGTTGGCTGACCAATGGATTCCTTTGCTGCCAACAACTGATAACGCATTAATGGATGCAATGATGTATGTGATTGTCAGTGAAAATTTGCACGATAAAGGGTTTATTGATCGCTATACGATTGGTTTTGATGAAAACAATATGCCGGATGGCGTTCCTGCCAATGAATCTTTGGTTGCTTACCTGACAGGCGCTAAAGATGGCATTGTAAAAACACCGGCATGGGCTGAAAGAATCACTAAAGTGCCGGCAAATATCATTCGTCAACTTGCCCGCGAATATGCCAGCACGAAACCTGCGGCTCTGATTCAGGGATGGGGGCCACAACGTCATATCTGTGGTGAACGTGTTGCACGTGGTTCAACAATTTTAGCCACAATAACCGGTAATGTGGGTAAAAAAGGGGGATGGGCTGCCGGTTTCGGTAGTGTTGCGGGTAATAAATATCTCTACGGACTTGATCTTGGTAAAAACCCGGTAAAAGAAAAAATCTCTGTAATGAACTGGGTCCAAGCAGCCGATGATGCCAGTAAAGTTACTCCGGCAGATGGTTTAGTTGGTGCAGATAAGCTGAATACCAATATCCGTATGCTATTCTCACTGGCCGGTAATTACCTTGCAAATCAAAACCCGGATGTTAATCAGGCAGTAAAAATATTAGCAGATGAATCTAAAATTGAATTTATTGTCTCCAGTGATCTTTATCTAACACCAAGCGCCCGATACGCAGATATTTTATTGCCGGAAACCAGTTTTATGGAACGCTGGAATATCGCCTATCCTTGGGGCACCGGCAGCTATTTCATTTTGTCATCAAAATTGATTGAACCTGAATTCGAACGGCGTTCTGATTATGAATGGATACGTGAAGTGGCCGCAAAACTGGGAGTTGAACAGGAATTCAGCCAAGGTCGTGACGAAAAAGCGTGGATAGCTCATATTATGGAATCTAATCGTCAAGCTATGCCAAAAGAAAATTTACCTACTTTTGAGGAATTACAACGGACAAACAAACATCTTTTCAAAATACCGCCTTATGTCGCTTTTGAAAAAAATATTCGTGACCTAGAAAATCATCCATTTCCAACACCCTCAGGAAAAATAGAGATATTTTCTAAGCGTCTATACGACATGCAACATCCTGAGATCCCTGCATTGTCACATTATGTACCTGCATTCGAAGGGCCGGAGGATAAATTAACTGAAAAATATCCGTTGCAATTAATTACCTGGAAAGGGAAAAACCGCTCTAATTCAACCCAATATTCAAATCCTTGGTTAAAGGAAGTACAAACCCAGAAGTTATGGATTAATCCATTGGATGCGCAAAAACGCAAAATTAAACAAGGGGATTTAGTTCGGGTATTTAATGATCGCGGTGTTTCTATGATCCCGGCGGAGGTAACTCAACGTATTATCCCCGGCGTGGTGGCAATGCCGACCGGCGCATGGTGGCAACCGGATAAAAATGGTGTTGATTGGGGAGGTTGTGTCAATGTGCTGACATCATCTCGTAAAACCCCGCTTGCACACGGAAACTCTCATCAAACATTATTGGTTGAGGTCAATAAAGCATGAGTGAATGTATATTCATGTTTTTTGTATCAAATGTTGAGCACCTGGCGCTCCGCGAAATGTTTTACGCCATTCGCCGGGACTGACTCCCAGTCTCTGCCTGAATATTTGGCGGAAAGTCGTCGCGGACTGAAAGCCAGACAAACAAGCTATCTGTTCAATGGAGCTTTCTGTACTTTCAAGTAATTCCAGACTGCGTTTTAAGCGTTCACCAGTGATCCAGTTTACGATAGTCATGCCCGTGGCTGCATGAAAGTTTCGCGTCAGCGTTCGTCGACTCATAGAAGCAAAACGACTTAATGTGTCGATATCATGCGGCTTATCCAGATTTTGCGACAGGTAATCAAGCAGCATATTTATTCGATTATCAGACGTTCTTCGGGGGAGTCGTTGTTCCCTGTACTGCGCCTGCCCTCCATCACGGTGAGGAGGAACAATCATCCGTCGGGCAATCTTATTAGCCGTGTGGTAGCCAAGACGCTGACGGATAACATACAGACAACAGTCAAGCGCAGCGGCTGTACCGGCTGAGGTTATTATTCTTTCATCCTCAATATAGAGAACATTAGTATCCAGATTGACTGATGGAAAAAGTATCTGAAAGTCTTTTTCTGCCTCCCAGTGTGTAGCTGCCTTTCGTCCTTCCAATAGTCCGGCATAAGCCAGCACAGCAGTTCCAAGGCAAAGCCCAATGAGCTGTGCTCCATTATTCCAGGCCTGAAGCAGTGCTTGTAACAATGGTTCTGGAGGACGTTCATGGATATTCTTCCAGAACGGAACAATAACAATATCAGCCTGCGTCAGAGCATCAAGACCGTATTCCGCCTTCACGGCAGTTCCTTCTGATGACCAGATAACTCCCGGTTTTTCAGCACAAATCTTGCGTGTAAACAGAGGGTCCCCCTCCAGTATATTGCCGAACAGAATCAGTGGGATGGAAACATGAAATGTGCTAAACCTCTCGGTGATCAGAATGGCAACTGTGATAGAGGACATATTTTGCTTCCCAGGCTGATGGGCAAATTAAAAAGTGACTGATTCACCATCTTCAGGAGCTGAAATAAATTTCTGAACCTGATTATCATGGGCGTACGCCAGCAGTTCCTGTCGGGTCAGCAAACAGTGGTTAACCGCTTCCATATGTGTTGCCACAATGTGTGCTTCAGGCAATATTCGATGTACTTTCAGGATATCTTCTTTACCGAATATAATAGGGCCGAATCCGAGAACGTGCGCCCAGCCAGTGTTCATGATAACAACGGCAGGATTAAATTTGCGCATATTATCCGCCACAGTGCCAATCCAGATGGAGTCGCCTATGAGATACAGCGTCTTTTCGTCTGGATGCTGAAAGACCACACCACAGACATCTCCAAGGAGTGCCGCCATCTGAGGGTTAGCGTAAGCCTCATCAGTTCCATGCTGACAAATGGTTTTAATAAGAGAAATGTCACCCAACTTACTGCTGTCAGACAAAACAGCGAGGTTCGTGAACCCCTGAGAACGAAGAATATTTTCGTCATTTTCATTCTGAACATAAATCAGCTTATCTTTGGGGATTAAGGCCACTGCTGCTGCATCCCAGTGGTCGAGATGCGTATGGGTGACAATAATAGCGTCCACATCCAGTAACGTATCCATATCTAAGGGCAGTTCCACTATTGGGATACGAAGCTCTGAGCGGGCTGTACCTGCAAAACCTGGATACGCATCTTTTTTAGCCAGCATTGGGTCGATAAGGAATTTTTTACCCGCAAAAGTAATAAGTTGTGTAGCATTACGTACCTGAGTAATTTTCATCTAAATAGCTCCAGTGTTCTGTTAATAGCAGGAAGAGGCAGTCCACCTGACCTGATAAGGTCACTATAGTTGAAACAGGCCAGCAAAACCGTCAGATTAAGGTCAAATTGCATTGATATCGGGCCAATCAATCATTTTCGAGCTGTTTTTTCATTTCAACTTACCCAGGACCCCGAATAGCCGCGAATCTTTTCTTTCAATCAAAAAAATTCTCGATCATGCTCACAGATCGGCATATTTTCCTGAACAGGAGTGTCGAAAGTTACATCTATATATCTAATTACTCTTTATTTTTGTTTTTTAGTTGAAAAATTAACATCCACATAACAATTGAACATATTAAGTTATAGGTTATATTTTATGTTATCTAATCCATCAGGAGGTAACCATGGCGATACCAACGCTCAGGCATTTCATTAATAGTCGGTATGTTGAATCTAAAGGTTCCGAATATTTTGACCTAGTAAGCCCGATCACAGGTGAAATCTATGCGCGTTCTCCTAACGCGACTGTAGCGGATGTTGATGAAGCTTATGCATCGGCTAAAGAGGCATTCAAGATCTGGGGGCGCAGCACACCGTCAGCACGTCAGCAGGCGTTGCTGGCATTAGCCGATGCGGTGGAAAAAAACTCTGAACGTCTGATCGAAGCGCAAAGCCGCAATACAGGGCAGCTCAAGCATCTGATTGCCTCTGAGGAAGTTGCGACGTCAGTGGATCATATCCGTTTCTTCGCTGGTGCCGCCCGTTTTCTGGAAGGTAAAGCGACTGCTGAATATCTTCCTGATATGACGACCAGCATCCGGCGCGAACCCCTGGGTGTGGTGGGGCAAGTTACACCGTGGAATTACCCGCTGATGATGGCAGTATGGAAGATAGCGCCTGCGCTGGCAGCGGGTAATACCGTGGTACTCAAACCGAGCGATACTACGCCGGAAAGTACTCTGTTGCTGGCTGAACTGGCCGCTCCGTTCTTCCCTACAGGTGCATTCAACGTGGTGTTGGGTAATGCCAGCGCGGGTGCTCTGGTCGTTTCACACAAAACGCCAGCCATGGTTTCCATCACGGGTTCCGTGCGCGCAGGTTTGCAGGTTGCCTCTTCGGCGGCGGCTAATCTCACCAGAGCACATTTGGAGCTAGGTGGCAAAGCGCCAGTGGTTGTTTTCGCCGATGCAGATATGGACAAAGCGGTGCAGACCATTGCTACCGCGGGGTATTTCAATGCGGGTCAGGATTGTACGGCAGCCTCGCGTGTGCTGGTGCATGAATCTGTTTACGATACCTTCGTCGCCAAACTGGTGACGGCAGCTAAAGCTATCCGCTTTGGCTATCCGGAAGATGAAGAGGCGCTGTATGGGCCGCTCAATAATGTTCGTCAGCTGGAACAGGTCAAAGGGTTCATTGCACGTTTGCCCGCGCATGCCTGTATCGAAACCGGAGGCCGTCAGGCCGAACGTTCGGGTTATTACTTTGAACCTACGGTAATCACCGGTCTGGAACAGCACGACGAAGCAATCCAGACCGAGATTTTCGGCCCGGTTATCACGGTGCAGAAGTTCCGCGATGAACAGGATGCCATAGAGAAAGCTAACGACGTGAAATACGGACTAGCCTCCAGTGTCTGGACCCGCGACCATGGCCGAGCATTGCGCCTGTCACGTGAACTCGATTTCGGTACCGTCTGGATTAACACCCATATTCCTCTTACGGCAGAAGCGCCGCACGGCGGCTTCAAGAACTCCGGATATGGTAAAGATCTGTCGGCTTATGGCTTCGACGAATATACGCGTATCAAACACGTGATGAGTTCCAACGACTGACACAGGACATCCGTAATGATTCAGAATAGATCTCCACGCGACTTGGTGTCGCGTGCGCACCACGAGCTGTTTACTGACCGTGATGTAGGGGCACTTGAGCGTTATTTTGCGCCACATTTCATCGAACATTCCCCGTTGGTCAAAGATGGTCTTGCCGGATTACGTGAGCTGGTTTGGACACATCCTGAACTGCACCACGAAACGTATCGTGTATTGCAAGATGGTGATCTGGTCGCCATCCACGGTCGTTTTACGGGATTAGACGACTGGCCGTTGGTTGGTTTCGATCTGTACCGGGTTGCCAGCGGCTTAATCGTAGAGCACTGGGACGGCTTGGTGCCGCAGGCTGCACCCAACGTCAGTGGCCGGACTCAGTTAGACGGCCCGACTGAAGCAGGCGATGACCATGACCGAGAGAAGAATCGCGAGCTGGTGGTCAACTTTTTTACACGTACCCTGATCGAGGGTCACTACGAAGAGTTTGGAAACTACACTAATGGTGAATTGTTTCGCCAGCACAGCCCCGATATTCCCGATGGTACGGCGGCACTCATCTCGTTTCTTAAGCAACTCAGGGATGAAGGGCAGGGGCTGCATTACACTAAAATTCACCGTACGGTAGCCGATGGGCAGTTTGTTCTGACCCATTCGGAGGGAAGTATCGTCGGAGCGCGTCACAGCTACTTCGAGCTATGGCGCATTGAAAACGGCAAAGTGGCTGAACTTTGGGATGCTATCACCCCGGTACCGGAGGATGCGAAAGCGCTGCATCGCCACGGTATTTTTTAGCGTTGATCGATACCCGGCGCGAAGCTTGTGGTCGCGCCGCAACCGGATGCCCATACACAGGAAGATATGCTGGTTTCGACGCTGGATCGGTTACTTCTACCAGCTCTGGGAGCTATTCACATCGGGTGTTTGTCTGTTGAAGCTCGCTTATTTCAGATTGCTGTTCGGCCCGCTGGTTAGCGACGTTTACCGTGTTCCCGCTGACCATGATACTCACAAGAGGGGATAACAATGCACTGGTATTTAAATGTATTAAAGAACTATGCATGTTTCAAAGGGCGAGCCAGGCGTAAGGAATTCTGGTATTTCTTTTTGTTCCAGATATTGGCTGTATTTATTATCTCTTTCCTTGAAAGCTACTTTGCCGTTGCCAATCCTGAAATTTATATGGGCTGGTTCAGCGCTGTCTATCTGCTGCTCACGTTTTTGCCCGCGCTAGCAGTGAATGCCCGCCGCCTGCACGACATCAACTGTAGCGCTTGGTGGTTACTGTTGCATTTCATACCGTTTATCGGCACTGTTATTCTGCTGATTCTAGCCGGTCTGAAAGGGAACTCTGGCAGCAATAAATACAGCTCAGATAGCCGGACTCACTCATAGGGAAACTCTCCAGACCAAGCCAGCAGGTGATTTCAAGATCATGACAGGAGTGTTGAAATGACAATGAATAGAAGAGACTTTATTTCTACCGTCGCGACGCTCGCGGGGGCAGGAGTGCTTTCATCCGTACTTCCCAACTTATCCCTGCTCGCCCAGACCTTAACCGCAGCCGATGCTCCGGCCGTCAATGTTGATAAGCTCCGGCCTACACTATTGGAGGATGCACAGCATAGAGCCAGCCGGTTGGGGCTGGATCCGCGCATCTGGAGCTGGCATAAAGACGCTGCTGCTGGCGCTATGCCAGCCAATTATTATGAAGCTTCTTTGGCTGATTGGCCCACTTTTGGAAGCCTGCCTGGAGACCAGAATTGTGAAGTTGTGGTTATCGGCGGTGGGTTGCTGGGTGCTTCCACGGCATTGCATCTTGCTGAAGCGGGAGTGGACGTGATTCTGGTTGAAAAGGATAACATTGGTTCAGGCGCTTCTGGCCGCAACGGGGGACAGATAACCCCTGGGCTCGCACGCTGGGAAGCTGAAAACATACTGGAAAAACTTTCATTCGATGGGGCTAAACGCTTATGGCGTTTTGCCTCTGTTGAAGCGATGAATCTCGTGGATGAACTCCGTGAGCGTTATAGTTTCGAATGTGACCGCAAATATGGTCATATCACTGTTGCGGTGCACGCAGGTCACATGGGGCCGCTGGTGGCTAATGCCGATGCCCGGCGTCAACTGGGAGACACGGCGATGAAGGTTATCGGACCGCACGAATTGCAGGAAAGGTATGTGCGCTCGAACATCTACCATGGAGCAAATATCGACAGTATCGGTGGGCAGGTTCATCCTCTGGCACTGTTGCGTGGCCTGGTTTATGGTTTCGCCAGACTGGGTGGGCGAATCTATGACAGCACGAAAGTGAAGGGCATCAGGCAGGATGCTGGTGGTACAGTCGTAGAAACTGAGCGGGGGGTTATCAGGGCAAGTAAAGCTGTGGTGTTGGGTGTGCATGTCTCCACGGGTGAGTTTATCTCCGGCCCTTCCACCACAGTGCCTTTTTTCTCCTACGTGGCGGTAACGCCGCCGTTGCCAGTGGATGTCAAAGATCTGATCCCGTCGAATCTGCCGGTCTACGATACACAGTTACAGGTTGACTACTATCGTGCAGTGCGCAACAACCGCCTGCTGTTCGGTGGGCAGGGTACTGGCAATTCTTGGTCACCGCGTGATGTGAACAACTATCTGCTTGAGCGTATCAGAACCGTGTTCCCGCAGTTGGAAAAAGCCGAACTAGAATATTCTTGGGGCGGGATTAGCGATCTGACCCTAAACGGTGCCACCGATGCCCGTAAGAGCGGCGACAGAGTACCCGTGTATATGGTACATGGCTGGAGTGGTCATGGAGTGGCGCAGACGGTGCGCATTGGCAAAGCTATCAGCGACGATCTTACCGGACGCAACGACGACTTTACCATGCTTACCTCCATTAACCACACGAGTATCCCGCTGGGTTCCTATCTCTCTCCGGTAGCCATTCCGTTGGCTAAAGGTATTCTGGGAGTGATAAGCACGCTTAATCCGGCAGACATAGTTTCGTTCTGAGCAACGGGGCGTAGGGTTTCGGGAGCCAAATGAGGAACATCAAATGGACCGTATGCTAGAAGGTAAGGTTGTTATTGTCACTGGCGGCGCAAGTGGCATCGGAGCAGGCATTGCTTTAGCTGCGGCGCGTCATGGCGCAGCAACCGTAATTATTGGCGATATCACTGATCAACCTAGAGAGGGCGGAACACCAGTGCTCCAGCGTCTTAATTCGCTTGGTACAAAAGCCATATTCCACCGATGTGATGTTACCTCACGGAGCAATATGGACGCATTGGTCGATGTCGCTACACCGTTCGGCGGTGTTGATTTGATGGCTTGCAATGCAGGAATTGCATTAGCTACCGATGGCCCACAGATTAGTGCAGATGATTTTCACAAGCTGCTTACGGTCAACTTGGATGGCGTTCTATTTGGCGCACAGGCTGCTGCTGAACAGATGATAAAACTAGGTAAACGCGGAAGTATTGTGGCAACGTCAAGTATGGGGTCCATTAGAACAGGACAACTTACAACCGCCTATTCCACTAGCAAAGCTGGCGTGAATATGATGGTGGCTGCACTGGCCGATGCCTTCGGGCCGTCAGGTATTCGTGTTAATGCAGTCTGCCCAGGTCTGATCAATACAGCACTTCCTCTTTCCTCGCCGGAAGTGGCGAAAATGTTTGATGGGTTACGGGAAAGGATGCCTCTCCGAAGATTGGGAGAGCCGGAAGAGGTAGGAAATGCGGTCGTATGGTTAGGATCGGATCTCGCATCGTTTATAACCGGCGTATCACTGCTAGTCGATGGCGGACAAACGGTAGTACTGTGAGAACACGCATTTTTGAGCAGTTGATATATTCCAAAGGAGGGTAGGGTAAAATGGCTGTTTTTTAATTATATGCTGGAATTTTTTATATAGAATCAACAGAACCGAACATTTTCGCCAATTTTATCAATTGAGCAATTTCATCATTGGAGGCGCCATTTCTGAGGATATCCAGTACCATCGTGGATTCAGCCAGATCGATACCAAGATTAAATGTCTTGATTTTACGCAAGAAAAAGCCGCACTTTTTTACACCACTGACTGGACCTAGATTAGCCAGTATTTCTGGGACACCTTTTAAATATCCTTTATTGCTAGTTTTTTTATTTACTGAAAACTGAAATACAGGATATAAATTCTCTATTCCCCAATTTAATACAATGAGTTTATGATTTTCACCATACTTATTTACTGTCGGGCGGGTCACTCCTAATATATCAGCAACCTTACTGGACTTATAAACACCACCATATTCCCCAAGATGGGCAAGAAAAGCATTTCTAGTTTCGATAAATTCTTCGTGTTCCTTCTTTTCCGGTGTGATATTTGCCACTATTTCAATGTAGTTAGCTCGTCCTTTGACTTCTGTCCAAAATTCATCATCAGAGAGGGTTAATAACTGGGAAATACTTTCTGAATCTTTATTTTTAAGCACATTAATAAAATGATCAGCAAGATTGATGATGCGTGCTTTGACCAGTTCAGACTGATCAAATCCGCTTTTCAGTTTTGCTGTCCGGTCATTGGGTTGTTTTGCTGATGTTTCCATTAGCACCTCAATGGTATTTTACAATTTTGAAAATTAGCTTATAGGAAATTGTAAGATAGGAAAGCTTTTTCACCAATCTCTTTTTAAACAGTCATATTAGTTGGTGATGTGGTTCAATTCTTCTAACTCAGTACGGTTTTCCTTTTACCACTTTGATATTTCTATACGAAAACATACTCTATGGGAAAAAGCATAATAATTTAATCAATTCCAGACTGAAAACAACTTGCAGGTAAATTATAGTTGACTTGGGCAAGGTTACAACTGATCCTTAAAATGCCAAGTTATCTGGCAAAATGGAAAAACCGGTTTAAATCTCACTTATCATATTAAACATAACCCAATAAAAAGGATCGTCAAAAGAAATAAGAGGTATATATGCATAGCCAAATTAATTCATTGCCCCAATATATGTTAGCGATCAGCATTATCAAGCCCGGAGGCCCGGAGAAATTGCATCTGGTTCAGGTTCCGCTGCCGCGGCCAGGAAAAGGCTACTTGTTGGTAAAAGTAGCTGCGGCAGGTGTTAATCGGCCTGATATATTTCAGAGAATGGGTTCTTATCCACCACCCCCTGATGCATCACCATTACCGGGTTTGGAGATTGCAGGAGAGGTGGTTGCCAAAGGTGAAGGTTGTGAACGCTGGAACCTTGGTGATAAAGTTTGTGCCCTTGTTGCCGGAGGCGGTTATGCCGAGTATTGTCTGGTACATGACTCCATTGCCTTACCCATCTATAGCTTGGATTTTGTTCAGGCAGCCGCATTGCCAGAAAACTTTTTTACCGTCTGGGCTAATGTTTTTCAGACTGGCAAACTGAAACAAGGAGAAAATTTGCTGATTCATGGTGGTACTTCTGGGATAGGCAGTGTCACAATTATGTTAGCAAAAGCCTTTGGCGCCAAAGTTATTACTACCGTCGGCTCTGATGAGAAAGCTAAAGTTGCACACAGTTTAGGTGCTGACTTTGTTATTAATTACCATAAAGAAGATTTTGTTGATCGAGTATTGAAAATCACAGGTAATCATGGGGTTGATATGGTTGTTGATTTAATCGGTGGTGATTATGTCAATAAAAACTATAAGGTTGCTGCTAAATTCGGGAGAATTATTCAGATTGGTATGATGAAAGGAGACCCTGAAAATCTTAATCTGATGCCCTTAATGCGAAAACGTCTGACTCACACAGGTTCTACATTACGTTCTCGCAGTGTAGAGGAAAAAGCGGAGATAGCCAGGGAATTGGAAAAACAGGTCTGGCCATTATTGAAATCAGGAAAAGTCAGTCCACTAATTTGTAAAGTATTTGATCTGAAAGATGCTGCTGATGCGCATCGAATGATGGAAGCCGGTGATGTTATCGGCAAGGTTATGCTGGTAAATGTATCATCTTAATAGTACTTCTGCTTAAATCAGGGCTATTTTAACTTGTAGCCCTGCATTCTATCTATTAACCTCTTCATGTTAGAATAAACACTTATATTTAATAAGGTTAATGACCAATAAATCTCTATTTTTTGATTGGTTTTTATTCGTTCTTTGTCCTTGCGCACAAAATTAGAATTTATATTTAACGTCATTGTTAATATTTTAACAAATATAGTCTATATCTATTAACAAATGATCGTTTATAGATATGTTAATGATTAATCTATTACACCTGATGGATTTTTCTGAATATCTAGAATAATGAGGTATGACCAACTATTGATAAGTTAGGTGGCATACAATTTTCTGTCTGCCTATCAGAGGATGATAGTGATTTCATTAACAAATAAAGAATTTCAGAATCTCTCTGTTGCTGACAGCCGTTTTTGTTAGTTGGAAAAGGGTATGTGATTATGACCAAACAGTTTACTTCGCACTTAAACATTGATGCGTTGTTTTTAGGCCCTAAATCAGAAAATGCAGTTTTTTTTAGAGAAATGATGGAATATGCCGTAAGTGAGCACATGCACTGGCGTTCTGATTTTCACCCAGAAGATCCCGCCTTAGTAACCTCAGTTGATCGTTACGCACCTGATTATAGAGAAACCCTTTATCGGACAGAGGGTATTCTGAACCAGCTATCTGCCAAACTGAAAAACACCTCTGTTCCCTGGTTTTCTCCTCGTTATATGGGGCATATGAATGCCGATACCTTGATGGTTTCCAATCTCGCTTATGTTATGGCTATGATGTACAACCCGAACAATTGTGCCCACGAGTCATCACCGACAACAACGGAGCTAGAAATTGAAGCAGGGCTAGATTTATGTCAGATGTTTGGTTATGACCCTCGCCGAGCTTGGGGACATATCACATCGGGAGGAACTGTCGCCAATTATGAAGGGCTATGGGTTGCGCGTAATTTAAAAACCATTCCTCTTGCCATTGCACAGCACCCGCAATCCAGGGATTTGGTTGCAAATAAATCAGAACAACAACTGTTGAATATATCGCCATCAGACATTCTGGATTTAACGGATGAATTAAAAAAGCGGGGCATTTTCGAAGAAGTTCGTGAACTTTCTTGCCGTGGTGTTGGGATAAAACAGGGAATGTTTGGCAAAGTCTTGGTGCCACAGTCGAAACATTATTCATGGATGAAAGCAATGGATGTTCTAGGGATTGGTCAACAGCATATTGTGCCATTGCCGGTCGATGCAAATTATCGTACCGATGTTGAAAAAATGCGTGAAATTACGTTCAGTCTGATAGAGCAAGGAGAACCTATTCTAGCTATGGTAACCGTAGTTGGAACTACGGAAGTGGGTGCCATTGATCGAGTTGATGAAGTTATTGCGTTGCGTAAAGAGTGTGAAGAGCGTTATGGCGTCTCATTTTATGTGCATATTGATGCTGCTTATGCAGGTTATGCCAGCGCAATGTTCCTTAACGAGCGGGGAGAGTTTATGGAATATGATGAACTTATCCGCCGTTATCGTGAATTGGCAATCATTCCGGAAGATATTATTTGGCCTAAACCTGAAATTTATCAAAGTTTCCGGGCCATGTGTCAGGCTGATTCAATCACCGTAGATCCTCACAAAGTTGGATTTATTCAATATGCAGCCGGTGCAATATGTATGAAAGATAGGCGTATTATTGACCTAATTTCCTACCGTGCAGCTTATGTTTTTGAAGATGTTGATACTCAACAGGATCAAGCCGTTAACCGGCGTGTCGTGCTCGGTGCATCTATTATGGAGGGATCTAAAGCCGGAGCTATCGCCGCCGCAATTTGGGCTGCGCATCGATTGGTTCCACTTAATATCAGTGGCTACGGAAAAGTCATTGCTGCCGGTATTGTGACGGCCAATTGGATGGTTAAAAAACTTTTAACCACAGAACCTTTGGTTGTTGATAAACGCCGGTTTGAAATTCATGCTATGCCGAATCCTGATTTCCATATGGTCAATTTTACTTTTAAAGAGCAAGGAAATGATGACTTAATGCATCATAACCGTCTTAATAAACGGATGTACGAACTTTGTTCATATGCCTCTGGACGCACTTACACCAATGATTTTTTGACTTCTTCCACCTCTCTTAATTATGAAGAGTATGGTGATACTCCCTGGCATTATGTTGAACGTTGCGGTTTTGCCCAAGAAGAATGGCAGAAAGTCCACAGTTTATATGTCTTACGTGCTGCTGTGATGACTCACTGTTTACATAATGCTGACGATTTTGACGAGTATTGGGAAAGGCTCCAGAAAATTTTCATTCAAAAACTGACTCAAATTGTTGATGAAGAAGAAAAAAAGAAAGTAGCCTGATTTTCTATTATTAAATATTTGCTGTTAATTCGAAGGGAAAAAACGTGAAGAACCGTACTTTTGGCAGTACTTTTATCATAGCAGGAACAACCATCGGCGCTGGTATGTTGGCCATGCCATTAGCAACCGCCGGTGTAGGATTTGGCGTAAGTTTGATCATGTTGGTTGGCTTGTGGGTTTTGATGAGTTACACCGCGTTATTGCTGGTTGAAACTTACCAATATGAATCCCCTGATACGGGATTAGGGACACTTGCTCAACGTTATCTTGGCAACAGTGGCAAAATGTTAGCCGGTCTCAGCATGATGTTTCTAATGTATGCATTAACATCAGCCTATATTAGTGGCGCCGGGGAATTACTGACAGTCAGCCTCAACAAATGGCTGAATCTATCTCTTCCTGCCTCAATAGGTGTTATCCTGTTTACAGTGATTGGCGGAGGAATTGTTTGTATTGGCACCAGTTCAGTAGATATGGTTAATCGGGTTATTTTCAGTGCAAAAATTATTTTCTTAGTATTGATGTTGGGGATGATGATGCCATATGTTCAGCATATTAACTTACTGACCATGCCATTAGAACAAGGATTAATACTATCTTCAATTCCTGTGATATTCACATCGTTTGGTTTTCACGGTAGTGTTCCCAGTATTGTGAAATATATGGATGGCGATATTCGTCGACTCCGCTGGGTGTTTATCATCGGCAGCGCAATTCCGCTATTTGCTTATATTCTCTGGCAATTGGCGACACTCGGAAGTATTAATTCCAGCACATTCGTCGATATCTTAGCTGAAAACGCAGGGTTGAATGGCTTATTACACAGCATTCGCGAAGTTGTTGCTTCACCGAAAACTGAGCTTGCAGTACAAATGTTTGCCAACCTGGCGCTCGCAACCTCATTCCTCGGTGTCACACTTGGCTTGTTTGATTTTCTGGGTGATCTGTTTAAACGCAAAAATAGCGTAGCCGGGCGTATGCAAACTGGTTTGTTAACTTTCGTTCCGCCGTTGATTTTCGCGCTATTTTACCCAAAAGGATTTGTGATGGCGTTGGGATATGCCGCGATCGCGCTATCAATTTTGGCGTTAGTATTGCCTAGTCTCCTGGCCTATAAATCCCGTCAACAAAATGAACGTCGATATCGGGTACCTGGCGGTAAACCTGTACTCTTGCTGGTATTTACCTGCGGTATTGCAGTAATAGCAATCCAGATTGGCATAGTGAGTGGAATGTTGCCGGAAGTAGGGTAAACATTCACAGCAAAAAAACTCAGGTCCCGGTCATGTTACAGATAAGCATTTTAAAAACAGAATAAAGAAAAATTAAAAGTTATGATAACTCTCTCTGTTAACCCTGTAAAAAACTAATATTGATTATAAGGAGTTAAATCATGGCGAAAGAATTATTTACTGCCACAGTAAAATCTGTAGCTGGATTGAAAGTTGAATGTACATCAAGAGATTTCTCCTTTTATTTAGATGAACCTCGTCATTTAGGTGGTACTGATCAGGGGATGAATCCAGTTGAAGCTTTACTCTGTTCTCTTGGGGCCTGTAAATGTATCGTAGCAAAGGCTTTTGCTAAACTGCACAAAATTAACTTAATTGATATTCACGTTGATCTGGAAGGTGAGCTTGATACTGATGGTTTCACTGGTAGAAATAAACAAGCGAAATTAGGTTTCTCCAAAATAGTGACAAAATTTCATATTAAAGCTGATAATAGTGAAGAAGAAATTCATGCCTTTGTCGACTTTATTAATAGAACCTGCCCGGTTCATGATACTATCGAAAATGCACCAAGTTTTGTCACTGAAATATATTGTGAATAATCGGCATGTGTTGAAATAATTCAACAAAGTAAAAGTTATTTAAGTTAATTTAAAAATCCCTCTACTTTCCAGTAGAGGGATTCGTTATAAAGTTAGGTAAATCAATGTTTATCTATCTATTTATCCCATTGATAACAGCATAAGAAATAATTACTATTGTTTAGTGACGTAAACTGTAGTTATATTACAACTTACATTTTCTATACCAACTTTAATATTTAAACCCTGTGCATAAGCCTGGCTTAATAGCTTGTTAATGTTTTCAGCGCTTGATCCTGACCAAATATAACCTGGTTTTCCACAGTTACCAGCTAAGCTTCCGTTGAATGTATAAAAATAATGTGCAGGATTGTTCCAATCAGCTTTAATTTCTGCGACTCTGACAATGCCACTATTCGTTTCCGCAGAGAATGCAGGGGCGCTAATCATACCAACGAGAATAAATAACATAGATATCAATTTTTTCATAAATAACTCCTGATTAATAATAAAGAAACTTTAGTGTGTTTGGAGTGTAAATTATGAAAACAATATTTGCATTGGTTTTGTGTCACTATAAAAGGTGTTCTGTCTGATAAATAATATCTGGATATTTCCTCATTAAAATTAATGCTATATTTCTTATGAGAAATATCTTTTTATAAAGAATAAGATAACAATAATGATATAAACGGGATTGCTTGAATTAATAAAAAACCCTCTACAATCGTGAACTATATGTAATTAATCATTACCATTTATGAGCAAATAATTTTTCGAAGTCGCATTTATGGATTACTTGAAGAGAACACCGTCCGATTTTTTCGATCTGAAAATTTATTATATAATCTCAATCACCAATATCTCCATGCCGAGACACTCAATATAATATTTTGTTTTTATTGGTTTATTCTCCTTTGCCGAATAAAATATAATTCTTGCAATAATGTAGATATGAAACCATAACATGCAATCATTATTGTTAGTTTATATGGCATCGACTTTAATAAATGAAGTTTTTGACAGTCACTTCGGTTAATAACTTTTTTAAATTAAAAGTATATGTTTCAGGAGCATCCCATTACACTATTAGATAGTTAATATACATATTGTTATTCTATTAAAGGGTTTCATCGATATTATGAATAAATCATCGTTCAATTCAGAGTCAAAATTAAAATCTTGTTTAGCCATAGGAGATACAGGAGTATCTGATAACCTTTTAGCAATACTTAAAAGCAATTGTGGCAATTACCCGTCATCAGTAAAAAAATTCATAGAACTTCTTAAATATATTCAAAATAATAATATTCATACGAAATCATTTAATGAATTAGTTGCGCTTCATGAACTTGTAGCTCCACATGATTGCGCTGTAGTTTCTATGCTATCAATTCATTTTAATTTAGCCATCGGAACTATCACTAACTTAGGAGTGCAAACTCCATATGTGGAAGATCTTTACCAAAAACTTTGTTCAGGTCGTGCCATTGGAGTATATCTGGCGACTGAGCTAGCTCACGGGAATGATCTAATCGCAATCGAAACACAGGCTAATTATCTGCCGGAAAAAGGCGTATTCATGTTGAATTCACCTGGCCCAAATGCATATAAATTTATGCCTAATACCATGCCTTGTGAATTACCTAAAGTGGCTGTAATTTTAGCTCAGTTAAATGTATCAGGAAAGAAATATGGTATTTTCCCATTTATTCTTCCTCTATCTGCAAATGGAAAATTAACTCCTGGAGTTAAAATTGCATTATACTTAAAAGAATTAACAAGAAAAGTTTCAGCTATATTATCAGAATCAGTTAAAAACTTTAAGTTTTCAGATGAACTACTTATTGAAATCATTACTAGCAAGTCCCTGTGCACATGGCGTACACAAGAAATATTAATTAATTGTCGTGAGCGTTGCGGCGCACAAGGATTATTTTCTGTTAACAAGATATCCCCTTATTTAATATCTAATTTTGGTACGATTACTTCGGAAGGTGATAACCTTGTATTATCACTAAAAGCCGGAGGGATGATCATTCTCAATAAGATGAAAGAAATAGACAAAACATTTTTCCAACATAACCTATTTCCCATTTTAAATAATTATATGAACTTTTTATATAAAAAACTAAATGGATTAATAGTGAGTAACAATAAAAAAATAAATTTAGATATGCTTAATAAACATAGTAGGGATTTTCTAGAACTAAGCCAAACATATGCCGTTTTATCCGTGGTGACGACAACTATTGATACATATCATGATAATAATAATGATGATCTTGGTATGATCATCGAAGGTTATCTTCTCGACTGGATTCATCGTAGCATGAGCAATCTCCTGAGAAGTGAAGTGATCAATTTACAAGAATCTAAAAAAATAGACGAGAGACGCATTGAGTATATACGTCAGCATGCAGATAGAATAAATAATTATATTTCCAGTTTTGGCGTGGATAAAATTGGAATCGAGACACCAATATCAAGTAATGATTATATTTCCTGGTATGCAGATAATCACCATCAGTTAAAAAACAATTAACCATAGGCATGGGAAAACAAGCAGAAATGCGGGGTGAGCGAGTGCAGCCAACAAAGAGGCAACTTAAAAGATAACGGGTATAAAATATGTTGTACATTGATTGCGGATATTATAACTTTGGCAATGAATGGCGATGACTAACTGATAAGATAGAGAAACAGATTGTGGCAAAGAAAGAAAAACGGCCTCACCATGACGCGTTATTCAAGCATTTTTTAACGCAGCCCGAAACGGCCAGGGAATTCTTATCCCTTTATCTGCCCGAAGAAATCCAGTTGTTGTGTGATTTAGCCACATTGAAACTGGAGCCCGGCAGTTTTGTGGATGAGCATTTACGTCAACTGCACAGTGATGTGCTGTATTCGGTTGAAACGGCCCGGGGGCAAGGTTATATCTATTGCCTGATTGAACATCAATCCACCCCTGACCCATTGATGGCCTGGCGGCTGATGTATTATGCCATGTTAGCCATGGCGGCTCACCTGAAAAAAGGCCATACTGAACTCCCTTTGGTGGCGCCTCTGCTGTTTTATCATGGTGAGGTTCGGCCGTATCCTTACTCAAACCGGTGGCTGGATTGTTTTACGCTCCCTGAACAGGCTGCTCGCTTATACCGCCAGGCGTTTCCGTTGGTGGACGTCAGTGTGCTCAGCGATGAAGAGATCCTGACACATAAAGGGGTTGCCCTGATGGAGCTGGTGCAAAAACACATCCGCTGCCGGGATATGCAGGAATGGCTCCTCCAATTGGTGGAACTGTTGAATGCAGGGTATAATACAACCGAGCAGCGCAATGTGGTGTTACGCTATATTTTACTGAATGGACATACGCTGGATCTCTCACACTTTGTCCATCAACTGATTGAACAATCTCCGGAGCATGAAACGATGTTGATGACTATTGCAGAACAGCTTGAACAAAAAGGGCGCGAGCAAGGTATCAAGCAAGGTATTGAGCAAGGTATTGAGCAAGGTATTGAGCAAGGTATTGAGCGAGGTATTGAGCAAGGCCGAGAGGAAGGCCGAGAGGAAGGTAAACTGGAAACGGCTCGTGCTTTATTACGGCATGGCGTGAGTTTGGACATTATTGCCACCAGTACCGGACTGAGCCGGGATAAAATTGGTGCATTAAAGCATTAAATTAATCTTCTGTTTCATAGCAAAATGCCGATATTCAAGATCGGCATTTTTGTTATTAAACTCAGGTGGTCAGTAACTCAATATTATGTTTCAGATCCATTTTTCTCCTCAGCTAATTTATCAGGCACTTCTTTAGCAAACTAATTATCACTATCAGCACTTTTTAGTACCTGATCAATAATTTGTTTATGATCACCAATCCATATTTCTGTCATGAGTGTATACGATTAAAGGGGCATAAAAGGGGTTGATATCGTACTATTTATATGAGACAACTTCATTCGAGATCCAACCGCAGTGACGAAATTCATTTTCACTGTCCGGTCAGCGATCTTCATACGGACATGATTTGCATGGAATCAGGATGATGACTCATCATATAGACCAAACTGCCAATAAAAGTAAAAGACTCTCTGCCTTAACGGATGCGAAGCAATTCGCCCTGTATGCGCTTCCTGATTTTGATGAATGCCTACAGTTGGAATTTCTGTCGCTGTCAGCAAGAGAACTGGAGCCCACTACAAACCGGTCGGGTTTGTATTCCCAAATTTACTGTGTCCTGCAAAGCGGTTATTTCAAAGTTAAACACGCTTTTTTCTGTTTCGCCAAATGTCCGGACACTACGCTATCGAAATGCCTGCGTCCGTTCCAGCTGACATTCGATACTGATAAAAAACCAGTCGGTCTACATGTTATTTTTAGAAGGATAAAAGTAAATGTCTTATATTCAATCGCATTTGAAGGGAGGGTGTTGGTTTACCCTCGGTGACAGTATAACTGAAAGAGGGTGGTATCAACCAATAGTGACTAAACATTTAGATCTAAAAGAATGGAAAAACTACGGAATAGGAGGAACATGCATAGCCCAAAAAGATAAAAATGACAATTCAGCCATGTGCTTAAGATATGAAAAAATGGCAAGCAATCCAGATATTATTACAATATGGGGAGGGGTAAATGATTTTGGATTTGATTTTGGCTCCAATGGAGGAGTGGAAATAGGTGATTATAAAGACAAAACCCCTTTAACATTTATTGGCGGCATGAAATTATTAATGACTGGAATTACAAAAAAATACCCATCAACGAGAATAGGGTTTATTATAACAACGCCAATATCAGTACAAAGAGGCATGAACAGTAAAAACGCCAAAGGGTATTACTTGTCTGACTATTGCAGCGTTTGTCGGGAAATTTGCGAAAAATACTCCATCCCATATCTGGATTTGTTAAAACAATCTGGATTCAATGAAGGAAATATCGATATTATGACCAGCAATAGCTTGGGCACAGTGTCCGATGGTTTGCATCCATCAAAACTAGGTATGACCAGGCTTGCCCCAAAAATTTCAAACTTCATTTTATCTATTTAAGAGACAAAAAATGAGAATATTAACCATAGATTTATTAAAGATCGTTTCTATATTTTTCGTTGTAATTTCTCACGTTACTTTATTTTTCTTGTTGCGCAATGATAATGACGTGGTTTTGTATTTTCTTAGGCAGGCCGGTCAGTTGGGGGTCTCGTTGTTTTTTATGTGCAGTGGCTATTTCTTACTAAACAACAAGCATGAAAAGCAGGTGGATTACATCATTAATAAATCAAAAGGGATATTAACTGTATTGTTGTTTTGGCTTATATTTTATTATCTGTATGACACATATTTTATCAGTAAATTTACAACAGTGCCTGATATTGATTTTTTAAATTATGTTAATGTTAGTATAACCACATCAGATGCTACCCATTTATGGTTTATATTTGCAATTGTCTCTCTCTATATATTAACACCACTAATGCGTAACACATTTAATGAAACAAATGCAAAGGGGATTAAGAAAATACTCGTTATAATGCTTATAATTTCTAATCTTACATTGCTGAATGCACTAACAGATTACAAATTCTCTTTTTCCCTAATCCCATTCAATATTTTGTTTCCGTTCCAATCTGAGGGTTTGATTAGTTTCTTGATAGGTGGATATATAGGGCTAACGAAACCTAAAATAAAGGCTTTTTCCTGTAAACATATAATACTTCTGGTGTTTTTTATTATATCATTGATATCTTTATCAATCATTTCATCCAAGACGGGGATGACTTTCTTTTATGGGAAGTTTTATAATGTATTCCTTCAAGCTTCTTCGGTGTGCCTGTTTTTATTCTTGGTTAATTTGAATGTCAGAGAAATACCATTCTTAATAGATGACATTAGCAAGAATATACTAGGAATATATCTTGTTCACAATATTTTTGTTATTGAAATCCATAACGAATTTATCCATAATTTCTTATTAAAAAAATTTAATTATATAAATGTATATGTTTACATAATAGCCTATTCTTTGCTGGCTTTTATCCTGTCATATATATTATGCGTTTTGTTACGGAAATCAAAAATAACCTCAAAAATTATAACCATCTAACATTATTGTCAGGGAGAGCCGGTTTCTCCTAGCTATATTTTCTTGTTAGTAAAGTGTATTAGCTAAATGGAAGGCGTTTTACAATTATCACAGACCACAACAGTGGTTTGAAAGGTAAAACGCCTTATGAAACTCCCGTTGAAAAAATGAGAGCTTAAAAATGTTCTGTCAATCAAAGCCAGAGATCACACATCATATATTTTTATAATGAGTTCCAACACTATGAATCGTCATTGTACTGTCAGTATTATTTAGATTGAAGGTTACCCTGTCTTTTTGGCTTAGCCTCACACTATATAAATTATTCGGCAGTTTTTCCAAGTTACTGCCGCTTGCTGTACCAATACTTTTTGCTGCTGTCAGTGGATCGTTCCCCTTTTGCACCTCTTTTATAAATGAGCTATACTTTTGTTTTGCAGCACCTTCCATATTAGTAAATCCATTCCTGGATTTGTTATTTTTAAGTTCTTGCAAACTAACTCTCCATTTAGGCGGTTCTGTTGGGCTGGCCAAGTAACCTATTCTGCCATCAGGTAATTTCTGCGGTGGTCGAAAGAAAGGTTTAGAAAGCTTTTTTCTCTCAATATAATTCTCTAATGATTTAGACTCTAACCCATTGTAAAAGTTTTTTGAAAAAATCCTCCTTCCTAGTGAAGTTACAGCAGATAAGATAAATAATAAATCAATTAATTTAAAAAATCTTGCGGTATTTGATTGTTGATTTTCCTCCAGTGGAATTTCCTGTGCAGCAAAAAAATATAGTGCTAATAATTTATCGTCATCTGAATAAGCACTCAATGGTTTATTTTCAAGATCAGGAATATTCCAAATGTTTTGAGGATATTCACCTTCAAAATCCAGTTCATTCTTGTAAAAACCATCTGCCATATCTTTAGAAATTTGATCACCATTTTCACCTAATAGTGCAGATGAAAGATTAGACATATATTCTTGATAAATTCTTTCAGCAGTCTCTTTATTCTTATAATAGTCACCAGGAAGATGAGATACATCATGAATACCACTTACAGCTAAAGCGTACGCTAATATTATTTTCTTAGCTCGATATTCAATTCCATGTGATGCAGTATAACCCTCATCTGTTTGCTTAAAGTTTAGTACACGTATTATATCTCCTGCTATTTGCGTTTCAACGGGTGGATATCCACTTCTATCATCAGGTGTTAATTGTATTAGACTAGAAGCTGTTGCAGATTTTATATCCATTATATTTCTCCATCATGTTAGTGTTTATTGAACTATGAATCTTCTGGCAGAGAGCGCCTAAATTTATCGCTACCAATATAAATTTAAGCTTTAAATATAGGGTTTTCTCTGTCTTTTTAATCATTAATTTCAATATAAAATTACTTTACATGAGAATTATTAGCAAGCTTTTATTTTCACATCTTATGTTGATATTTTTCTATTTAAATCATTATGTTAAGATTAGTTAAATAAATAATGGAATAAGTGAAAGAAAAAAGATAACGCACTAAAGCCAAACGAACTTGGAGAATAGGATAACTTTATGTTAACAAAACGTTTTTAAATGGTCACGGCAGGTTGTATAAGTGTAAAATAAACATTAAACATGACAGGGAATAAGGCGCTTATTCTTTTAACCCTTGGCTGACCTAATTACCGATAAAAAGGTGGTTTTCGATTACCGAAAAAGGGAAACAAAAGTAATAAGAGAAAGTTAATCATATGAAAAAATGATTAACCTGTAAAACGATTATCATTTACAAGATTTTATATTCTTTTAATTAAACTAACATATACCCTATGGATTTCAAGATGCATCGCGACGGCAAGGGAGCGAATCCCCGGGAGCATAGATAACGATGAGACCGGGGTGAGTAAGTGCAGCCAACAAAGAGGCAACTTGAAAGATGACGGGTAATAGGTTTTCAATACACCACAAAGTGTAATATCTCAAGCCCTACGGCGCGATATAACTAGCTTATCCTTAGGACGGTCCACCCAATCGGAGGGATTATTGTTGAAGTTATCCGCAAGCAGATAAGACGGCGTTTTAGCTAACCAATCAGAAAGTGAAATATCTTGGTAGATACCGTTATCTAATACAACCAGTACTTTAAGGTCATCGTTGCCAATATTTTCGATATAGTGACCAAATCCCTGAGGAACGTAACCGACGTCGGTCGGCCCATATTTTGCAGTTTGTGCGTGTCCATGAGAACTAAACACGGTCATACGTCCTTTACCTGAAATGTAGTATTGCCACTCGTTGGCATTAGGATGCCAATGTAGCTCACGTACTGCGCCAGGTTTGATGATCTCGATGAGACCAGTGATAGTTGTAGAAATGGGAAATTCCTTCGATGATGCCCGATAAATACTCCCAGAGTCGTTCTCGAAGAAAGGTTTATTTTTCAAGAGCTCATAACGGTGGGTGAGTGGAGCATCGTTCAATCCGCCATCGTCAGCAGGTAGGGGAAGTTTTGGCGGGATAGCTCCACCGACAATGTAAGCTTCACCCTGTTTGATTTTAGAAAAAACGGATGCTGGCATGTTGACACTTTTCTCAAGCACCTCTTTCGGCATATGTGTTATCCAATCAGTGATGCTGAAAGTGCCAAATTCCGAGAAGTGTCCGTCATCAAAAGTCAGAATAAAATGCGCACCATCTTCAAGCGCCTGAATGGAATGACCATGACCTTTGGGAAAATACCATACATCGCCGGGACCAAAATCAGCTACTTCACTTTTGCCCTCCGGATCGATAATGGTAATACGTGCGTGCCCTTCAAGCATATATGCCCATTCAGCGGCAACAGCATGCCAATGGAGTTCACGCACGCCACCCGGTTCAAGCATCATATCAACACCCGCAATCCCTTCAGATATCGGGAATTGTTCTATCGTAGCTTCCCGTGCCCATCCATTTTCCAATACCCGTTTTTTACTATCTGTGAATTTATATTTATACAAACTTTTAGTATTTATTGGCTGTTTATTCTTGCCAGTAGTGACTGTATTGTGCTGTTCATCAGCAACAGCGGATTTAATCATACTGCCCATACTAGCCGCCGCCGCGCCAATTGCGGATGCCTTCAAGATATCACGACGAGAAAACATATTTATTGCCTCCAAGTAAAATGGGTACCAGCAAGATATAGTTGCAAGCTGATATCTATTTGTTTGGTTTTTTTAAGTTAATGGTTGTCACGGAAGGAAAAATTAGAGGTGACTAATTAAGCATAGTAGAAAATTAGTCGTCTAGGGAAAATCAGAGACAACTCTGGTTTTCCCTGAAATGTTATTACTTCATTTACTCTTTTTTGCCAGAGCAAGGGCGAACGTATTTCATAATGCAGTCAAGTTTTTCACAAGTTTCCTGCCATTCTCTTTCTGGTTTTGAATCTCTGACCAATCCTGCACCAGCCTGGAGCCAACAGCGCCCTTGATGCTGATAGAGAGAACGTAATACCAGCGCTGCATCCAGTTTGCCTGAGCTATCCAATAACATGACACAACCACTATAAAGCCGGCGTGGTTCATCTTCATAACGTGAAATTGCCTGTAAAGAAGGTTTTTTCGGTATTCCCGAAGCGGTTACGGCCGGGAATAGGGCGATGAACGCATCCCAACGATTTTTGTCTGTTTGTAGTAATCCTTTTACTCGTGATGCCAAATGTTGTACTGAACCTCGTTCACGAATCGCCATAAACTCTGATACACAAAGTGTGTCAGCCTGACAAATCGGTGCCAGTTCCTCTAATGCTAATTTAGCCGAAACAGCATGTTCAGAGATCTCCTTCGGGTCAGAAAGCAAATCTGCTCTCAATCGTTGATCCTGATCTTTATCATGTGTCAATGCTCTGGTACCAGCCAATGGTTGCGTGCTAATCCAGCCTGAACCATCCGCTTCAACTACGGTTTCCGGGCTAAAACCATAAACAGAGAAATCTTCATCACGTAAGAAGAAGGAGCGAGCAGGTGTGTTAGCTTGGCGGCCTAACCAGTAACTGTGTGGCATATCAATATCCGAGCCAAGTTCAACCCGACGTGACAGGATCACTTTTTGATAGTGGCCAGAAGCAATGTCCTTAACCGCATTAGCGACATTATCCTGATAACGTTTCGCGGCGTCTGATGTACTGATAATTTCCATATCTTTTATCCACGGGAAAACAGGTGTACTTAATTGATCAACCCGGCTAATTTTTTCCTTCAATATGGTGAGTTGACTCTCTTCAAGAGTTCGTATCAGAACCTGTCCTGGAGTTATACGAAATTCATGCTGTGGAATAGTGATTTTTATTAATGCTTCGTTTTGCTGTGCTAATGGCAACCCATATGTCATATGGGAGAATTCAAATAAAGTTCTGCCATAAGCCCGCCAATCCTGAATAGGAAGAGCATTGAGCGCCTGTTCAAGTTTTTGACTTAATGTGCTGATATCGTATGGATGACGATTACCTTGTGGATCAATTAATTGTCCCGATGCATCTGCACTAATGGTTGCTGCACAGCCTATCCCCAATGACCACTCACCTTTTGTTTCATAGAGCATATAAGGTTGTGCATCGTCGTCTGAAAGCAAATGTGTGATCAAATCTAACGGAGTGCTGGTAATAACAACAGTTTGTTCATGATATTGCTGCATTGGGCGGCTATGTTCTGCTTGTGCCATCTGTACCAAGCGGCGTTTATCAATTTTTCCCACGGTGGTAAGTGGCCAATATGGGACAAACAACCATTGGTCAGGAATTTTATGACGCTGAACCCCTTTCTGTTGTAGAAATTCCGCTATCTGCATCGGTTCCGGTTGATTGCCGTTGTTAGGTAAACAGGCGCAGGTTCGTTCACCCAACAGTTCATCAGGCACAGAAATGACAACGGCATCATCAATGTCAGGGTGTTGCAGCAGCAAGGTCTCAACTTCTTGGGTCGAAATTTTCTCACCACTGCGGTTAATCTGCTCTTTAATTCTGCCCTCAACGATCAGGTTGCCATCTGAGGTCATACGAACCAGATCGCCGGTGCGATAGAACCCATCGGCGGTGAAAGCCACGGTATTATGCAGCTCTGCACGGTAATATCCCGTAATGGTGTAGGGACCACGTGTAATCAGTTCTCCTACCTCACCGGGTACTACAGGTTGTAAATTGGCATCAACAATTTTGATCTCATCTTCTTCTGATAACGGACGCCCTTGGGTATTAATGATGACCTCGTGGGGATCATCCAATCGGGTATAACAGAGTAATCCTTCCGCTGTACCAAACACCTGCTGCAAAGGCCCAAGGCGTGCTATTACTTGTTCCGCTAGTTCTGGTGTTAACCTGCCACCACCCACTTGCAAACAGCGTAAGGATGAAAGATCGCTTTGTTCCCAGTCGCGAGCCTGTTCCCAGAGCCGAGCCAGAGCCGGTACTAATGCCAGATGGGTCACTTTGTATTGCTCGATTAGCGGCATGGCCTCGTCAAAACTGGCGGTATCACTCAGAAGGACACTTCCGCCTTGGGAAAGGGTACCCAAAATACCAGGGCTTCCTAGTGTGAAGTTATGTGCCACAGGCAGTACGGCTAGATAAACACTTTCTGTATTTACCGTACATAGACGGGCTGACAGCACAAAATCATAGGTATAAGCATCGTGAGTACGGGGAATGAGTTTCGGTGTACCGGTTGTTCCGCCCGAAAGCAGCAATACAGCAATATCACCATAACTTGGGCCGGGAATATTTACCGGTTCATCATCAATGGATGCCAATACGGTAAATTCTTCCGCTTCTCCATCAACAATAATGTGTTTTAGATCGGGGCAAGATGCCACAATTTCTCGTGCCATTTTTCGGTAGTCAAAATCATGTAAGCAATCGGGGATAATGTAAGCAACCGGGCGTGCAATCTGGCAAAGGGCATGAACATCATGAGTCCGCTGTGTCGGCATTAATAACACCGGATGAGCGCCTAACCTAAACAGGGCAAAACAGGTAACGACAAAGGAGATACGGTTAGGCAGTTGTACCATAACGTTATCCCCACGACGGATCCCACGACGAAACAATCCGCTGGCCAATCTCTCTGCGGATTGGTGCAATTCACGGTAAGTTAGTTGTTGTTCTTGATAGATCAGCGCTGTTTTATCGCCCCAAATACCAGCCCACCCGGCAAGTTGTTGGTCCAGCGTTTTGCCATTCCAAAGGTAGTCTGGCGTCATAGTAATTGTTTTCCCTAGAATAGAAAAAGGTGCCATTATGCGGACTCCTGTAAACAAACATATTGTATAAATTGTGTAACGTGACGAATAAAATTCTCAGGTTCTTGAGTAATATAAAAATGGTCGCCTACAATCTCCTTGTAGCGATATGAAAGGTGTTGCTCTCCGTCTGCAAGCCATTGTTGCCACTGCTGAACTTCTATCGCAGAAGCCTCTTTATCTTCACTGCCATAAAGCAGTAATGTTGGTGTTTGCAGTTTTACCGCGTCAGTCTGAACGAGCCGGTGATAATGTTCCGTAGCAAGAAAATCAGCCCGTAGCATTGGTAAGAACAGCGCAAGCAAGCCGGGGTCTTCTCGCAAAATCGGGCTACAACCGCCGATATCAATCAATTGTTCAATAAACTCATGATCAGGTAATCCGCTAAGTTGGCGGCGGGATTGAAGATGAGGTGCATGGCACCCCGAAAGCACCAGTGCCTTGGGTGAACAATTTTGTTGTTCAAGACGTTGGCAAGTTTCAAAAGCAACTTGGGCCCCCATACTATGACCGACAAGTATCAGATTCTCTCTCTGTACGGGGGTGAATGACACCATCAGGTCAGAAAGTGATTGCGCCAATGGCGCAATATTGGTAGCTGCCTTTTCCGCCATACGGCTGTCTCGTCCGGGGTAAATCACTAGTGAAACCGCTATATCTGAATTTTCTAGCGTGGCCCAGTGGCGGAATGCACTGGTACTGCCCCCGGCAAAGGGGCAGATTAACAGCGTGTATTTGGGTTTACCGTGAGTCGTCAGGCAAGGACGAATCATCGGGTGTGCAGGGAGTGCCCACGTCATCAACATTCTTCCTTAGTTAACATCAATTTTGCTGGCTCAATCCAAACAGGGGCCGATAAATCCTGAGTAACAGGCTCTCCCATAATACGCAAAATTTGTTGCCATAAACCTGCTAACCGCAGTTGGTAATCGTAAGCAAAAGCAGGTGGGCAGAGGGCACCGTTCAATACAGAACCTAAGGTATTGAGCAGAAATGCCACACCTTTAGCACCATCACATTCAAATGCTGTCATCCAGTTTTTGGTTGCCGGACAAAGAATTTGTGATGTTGCTTGGTGCAGATAGTTATCATCCGGCTGACTGGCATTCAGGTAGAGGCTTTGCTCGTTGTTCAGATGATCAGGTGCATGAAGGACGGGTGTCCAGATGACCGGCCCGTAACTGGCTTCCTGCGTAAGATAACCGACAGGCCAGATCAGCGTCATTTTATGCATGACCAGATTGTGCATATCGGGATCTCTCGGGTCCAGATAGGATTGTACATTTAATGTTACTGTTGTCCCTGCGAAGCTAAGTTCAAAGCAATGAAATGCACAGCTTCGCTGACCGACATAGACTATCTCCATCTGTTCCGGACAGTGACATGCCTGTAACAACAGATCGAGCGCGGAAAATAGCAATTGGCGACTGGTTGTCAGATAACCACTTACCGGACGTTGCTGTGATAAGTGAGTGATTTGCCGCGCTGCATGTAACCAACTTCTTCCAGCATGACATTGGCTATAAAAGCTATTTACCCAAAACATTGCATCATGTTTGTTTGCGGTTAATTGATGTCTTTTAATGGCTTCGGCATCAAGGGGGTGTTCCTGAATGACAGAAATTCCACGCGCCAAAAGTGCCTGAGTGAGCTGATCGCCTTTGCCGCCAATAACCTCCGCCCGTATTACCACGCAGGCAATATCAATATCATCTGGTAGTTCATCCAGTGAGCGGAATAGGGGCACATTAAAATCACAGGCAAGTTGCTGCGAGCGAGCACTGCCCTGTGCCAAAATACCGGCTAATTCCAAACCAGACTGAGGTTGTAAGAACGCATTAAGATATAATTCGCCAAATTTCGAACCGACAATCAGAACCCGCCGTGGCTTTATCATATGTTCTCCTTAACAAGATTAGTGGTTGGTACTGAATTCAAGATATCTTTCAGACAAGTCACCAATGAGCCAACATGTTCATGTTGGAACAAGGTGTAATGATCGCCCGCAAGTTGTGTCACATTGACTGGCCCAAAAGCCTGCCAGCCAAGATCGATTGAGGCGATAGTGGTTGGATCGAGATAATCCATAAAATCAGGTAGTTCCTGTGCTGCCCGTATAAGCCAGAAAGGCTGTGAAGTCTGCGGCGGACAATAGTCAAGCAACGCGTTCAGGTTATGGCGCCACACGTCATAAAGTGCGGTCAGCGAGCTATCAATCTGGGCAGATTGCGGTAAGGCATCGTGCAACGCATTAAGGAAAGTCTTAGTATCAGCAGTGATAACATGATTATTCAGCGTCAAACCAGGGAATTGCCCCTGCAAATCGAGCAAGAAATGACGATGACAAAATGTTTCATTCAGCGTCAAATCGGTGCGCACATTTGGCGCAAAGCTGTCAATCAGGATACATTGAGAAACTCTTTCACCCACCGCACGTAATTGATGAGCCATTTCATAAGCCACCAATCCACCGAACGACCATCCTGCCAAGGCATAAGGTCCTTGTGGCTGGAACGCTCGGATTTGACTGATATAGTCAGCCGCCAACGCTGCCACAGAAGGAGTATCTGTATTTAAATTATCTGGCGAAAATGCCAACCCAATCATGCGTTGGTCACCAAAATTGGCTGCTAAATGACGATACCCCAACAGATGTCCACCAATAGGATGGACGATAAACAGGGCAGGTTGTTCAACGCTTCCCTCATTCAATATCACCCCTTGGCAAGGGTTTTCTGGCTGATGTTCAATGAATTCAGCCAAAGAGTGTACGGTATCGTAAGTTTGTAACAGGCTGAGTGGATATTGACGGTCAAAAGTCTGATTGATTTTCACCATTAACCGTACCGCTGCTAGAGAGTCTCCACCTAACGTAAAGAAACTCTCATGCACACTGATAGCTTGTTGTTCCAATACTGATTGCCAAAGGTTCAACACAGCTTGTTCTATCACACTGCAAGCAACTGATATTGGATTGATATCCTGTGTCGCTTCCTCAACCAAAGCTGCCAACGCGCGTCGGTCAATTTTGCCGTTGTCGGATACAGGGATCGCATCAAGAATGATAAATCGCTGTGGACACATCCAGACGGGCAAGGTCTGTTGCAACCAATGAGGCAGAACCGGTAAAAGTTCTGTAGATAGCGGGGCTTCGTCAGATAAACGCAAACCTGCGACAAGTTGCAATGCACCGGTTGACGTAGTATGTGCAAATGCTAATGCTTGTTGTATATCCGGATGCTCGCATAAGCGATGTTCGATCTCGCCTAACTCAATCCGATAGCCACGAATCTTAATCTGATGATCATTGCGTCCCAGAAACTCAATATTACCGTCTGGCCGCCAACGCCCTAAATCACCAGTGCGGTATAACCGTTCACCGGTTTGAGGATGGGTAATAAAGGCTTGTGCAGTTTTTTCTAAATCAGCCCAGTAGCCTAGCGCTAACCCTTGTCCACCAATATAGAGTTCCCCCGTTACCCAAACCGGGCAGGGGGAAAGCGTTGCATTAAGCACATAGAAAGTCTGATTAGCCAGTGGTTTTCCATATGGAATGCTGCGCCAGTTTGGATCAACTTGAACGATAGGATAGGCAATAGACCAGATTGACGCTTCAGTTGCACCGCCCAAACTAAGAATATTCAGGGCAGGGTGAAGGGCAGATAATCTTTCTGGCAAACTGGTTGGTATCCAATCACCACTCATCAATATCCAGCGCAGATTCTCTAAGGAGTGCGGATAATCTCTGGCGTACTCCTCAAGCAGTTGTACAAATGCCGGAACAGAGTTCCAAACTGTGACTGATTCTTGTTGTAACCACGTTAATAACTTGTCAGGTTGTCGTCTGTCACCAGAAAAAGGAATAACTAGTTTTGCCCCACAACTTAAAGTACCGAACAGATCATAAACTGAAAGATCGAATGTTAATTCTGATATTGCCAGTACGCTATCGTGTTCATTGAGAGCAATGCGTTGGTTAATATCAAGAATGGTATTAACCGCACCTTGATGATCTATCATCACCCCTTTCGGTTTGCCGGTAGAACCTGATGTGAAGATCACATAAGCCAAATCCTCAGGATGGGCAGACAAACGCTGTCCACCGGTATTTTTCGGCAAGCGGTTAAGTAATATTTCATCCAGAGAGATAACCTGTACACCATCAGGCCAACTCAGCTGTTGAGCAAACTTAGGTTGAGTTAATACAATATCAACTTCCCCTGATGCCAATAGCTGATGGATGCGTTGTTGCGGGTAGCTGGCATCAATAGGTAGATAAGCCCGTCCCGCCAATAAAATCGCTATAACCGCGATAATCTGTTCCCAACCTTTTTCCATCACCACGCCAATCAGAGGCGAATGCTGATTTTCTTGTGCTTGTAGATGGGCAGCCAGCGTCAGGCTTTGTGACCACAAAGTGCGGTAATCGATTTGACGATAAACATCGACTACAGCGGTACGTTGTGGGTAGCGATTTACCGCCTGCTCAATTAACGAACAGAGCGTATGGGGCGGAAACACATTCTTTGTCGCATTACTATCTTGGCACAAAATCTGATCACTTACCGGGAGCCACTCTGGAAGTAAGGCGCTCCATTGGTAATCGGGTTCAAGCAGGGAGACGACACTAGCCTGATAATGCGCAAACATGTTTTCTGCAACTTGTGGCTGGAACAGTTGCGGCAAAATTGCCCATTGAATGATAACGCCACCATCTGAACCGGAAATCAGCATACAGTCGAGATAAACATGCGGTGTTTGCGCACCAAAGAGATTCAGCGTTCCCAATCCTGCCGGCCCTTGACCCGCTGTACCGGTTGTATCGTTGAACACAATCGGCATACCGGCGTTTAGATTGTGACGGTGCTGATTTTTCTCTCGGAGTACCAGTTGTCCGTCAAATAGAGCATGTTGCAGATCAGCTAACCACTGTTTCTGTATCCGACTTAGCGCATCACTGAATCCTGTGCTATTGCGTAAATCCACTTCCAACAATGATGTAGTAGACAGATTTCCGACCAGCGTATCGCAATGTTGCGGCATTAACAGTCGGTTGCCATGCAGAACATTGATGGTGAAATGCTCGCTGTTGCTCCATACCGCTAGAATATGGGTGAATAACGTCAGCATAACCTGTGATGGTGAAGCTCGGTATTCTGCTGCACGTTGTTGCAAACGCTGCCATTGTTGCGGACTGATATATCCCGTCAGACATTGTTGATTAAGTTCTTGTGACTGATGATCTTTTAACGGTAACACTGGAGCATCAGGCAGATAAGGTAAGCGATTAAGCCAATATTGCCGGCTTTGTTGCCAGGCTTCCCCCGTTTTCTCATCCTCCAGTGCTTGAATATAGTCACTAATAGTCGCTGCCGGTGGTTCTGGCTGCCAGTTAGGTTCCTGATATCCGCGTTGCAAATCGCGTAGGATTAACGTCAGACTTTTGCCATCAGCAACCAGTAGGTCGATAGTCAAATGCAATAAACATACCCGGTCATCAGTACGATATAGCGTCAAATCAAACAGCGGCCAGTTATCGCTAGGAACACCTTTAGTGCGCAAGATATCGCGGGCATCAGCGAGTTTTGTCTCGCGTTGAGCCGGCGTCATGTTACGACAGTCAATTACCGTCGGGGTATAGCAGGGCACTTCCGGCAGAATATGATATTGCCCATCCTTCACATAACCACGTAATTGCGCATGATGACTCACCACACGGTTCCAAGCTGTGGTAAAACGTGGCAGATCAAGATCGTTGATAGCCAGTTCAGCGTAGAAATGCGCAATACCGTTACCAAATTGGAATAGCTGGCTTTCGCCTAACCAATAGGCATATTGCAACGCAGTAAGTGGAAGCGTCTGCTCCGATGCTGGCTTAGTCTCAAGTGGAACAGCCTGTGTAGCGGGTGTTGTTTCAACTGTTTCAACTATTCGCAAGGTGCGACAAAACTCACTCAACTTAGGATGTTCAAAAAGCTGTTGTAGATTTGCCTGTTCGTAACCTTGTCGACGCAATTGCACCACCATTCGGGTAGCAATTAAGCTGTCACCGCCACTTTGGAAAAAGTCACTGTGGCGCTGTATCGGCTGAGGAAGCAGTAAACACCAGAGCGCGATTACCTGCTGCTCTATATCATGGAGCTGGTTATCCTCTGTTTCCGGTTGTACTGCTTCCGGAATTGATCGCTGTGCTACGCTCTCTTTAGCGGTCATGATCAATGGTAATTGTTCTTGCTGTTGAACATGCAATGAATAAGGCAAAGTGGAAAATTGTGCCGCTATTTCACTGATATTGAGCCGTGCTTGCCGTTCAGCCCGCGCCAGAATCAGTTGTTGATGCAGTTCTGGCCCATCTTGCCCCGGCCATTCCAATGAAACCCGATAGCCGGATTTCTCCAAGCACTTACGCCAGTCCGCAAGCGCCATCAATGCACTATCGCCGCGATCATCACTCCAGGCATTAATGCCTTCAATAAAACCAACACTGGCGAGTTGCATCGCACTTTCGCGTTTCGTCGATTCAATAATCAGCAACCATCCACCGGTTTTTAGTAACCGTGACAGGCGTTGCAAGGTGTTTCGCAGATGAGTTGCATCATGTAACACGTTAACCGCCATAATCAGGTCATAACCGGATTCAGGATGCTGGCTAAAATCAATACGCTGATTAATATCGAACAGCGCAAATTTTACAGTTTCGCCATAGTGATTAAGCAACTGGCGTGCATCATCCAGAAATAGCGGCGAAACATCGGTAAAGTGATAGCGTTCAATCGATTGTGCATTATGCTCAAGTACCTTCGCTGAGGTTGCTCCAGTTCCTGCACCGACTTCCAGTACAGTGAAATGATCAGATACTTGACTCAATTGCCGGACAATTTCAGCGGCAGTTTGGTTCAGGCATCGTAACGCTGGATTCTCACTATAGAGGCTGGCAGTGGTCTGTTTATCGGCAAACAGCAGTTCCAACGCATTACCTCGCCCGGCAAGCAGGACATCATGTTGCTCGATACATGTTGCAACATAACGGCTAATCGTTTGACACCATACGGCATCGTCCAGTTTTGCTGTAGGAGCAAGAACACGATTAAGCGGTTGCAGACAACGGTATCCATCAGCGGTTTTCTCAATCAATCCTTGGTTGTTTAATAACGCCAACCATTGAGTAAGAAGACGCTGATACTGTGGCGCCAGTTGTACACGTTGTTCAATTTCTGCACGAGTGTGACATTGCTGAGGATAAGTGAACAGATTATGACGCAGTAATGTCTGGCTCAGGCCAAATAACGCTTGCTGCTCAATATGTTGCCAAGAGCGCTCAAATGCCTGTTGTTCAGTTAACTCAGGCAGCGGTAGCTGATCGGTGTTTATTGCCAATGGTTCTGGTAGCGATAATGGCAAATTGTCCTCTGCCACCAGCCATAAGTTATAACCTTGCGTGTCGTCCTGACGTGGCTGAATTTCTGCCAACCGTATTTCAGGTTTATCACGCAAATATTGTTCAGCTTGATGCAATTCAGGTTGTTGCGGCCAGAAGTTATAACGGGTATGACCGGAAGGGGGAATATGAAGATCATAATGTTCTATGCAGTCAGGCTGATGGCAAATTTGCACTAACAGCGCATTATAAGCGGTAAACAGTGCCTCAATAACCCCCGGCGCTAATACATCATCCATGCAGTACCAGTTAAACAGTAGATCGCCATCTACTTCCATGACTTGATGATCCAGCCAGACTTGCGGAGTTTGACTCAGAACAAAGATGGGATCACCCAGTAACTGAGTGATGGATTGTTTGATGGCGACGCCTTCTTGTGCCATTCCCAACATGCTGGTGAAAACCACCGGCGTCAGCGGTTGTCTGCTTTGTGATTCACCATTTTGGTGGCGGCCAAGTTCTCGCAACACCTCAACACCATTGACATAGTTGTGGCTCAGTCGTTGCCACAGCAAAGCTTGTGTTTTCTCCATGCTGGCACGCAAGGAGGTTATTTTGCGTAAATCAAAATCCATCAACATGACTGAGGTAAAATCACCAATCAGATCTTGAACCTCTGGATGGAAAGGTTGCCGGTTAAAGAATGTCAGGTTGAGAGTAAACAACGGATGACGGCTATACCATTCCAGAGTATGAGCAAACAGCGTCAACAGACCGGCAGAAGGAGTCACGCCCCATTGTTGCCAGCGTTGTTTAAGCATTTGCCAATCAAATTGTGCTAATCGACCTTCATAAGTTGTGAATTGTGGTTGACTACGCTGAGGCAGTTGTGGATTCAGCGGTAATCTTGGCGCCGGAGGCAACGAAGGTAATTGTTCCTGCCAATATGCCCATGATGCCTGCCACTCTTTACTTGCCCGTTGAGCTTGTTCCGCCATCACATAGTCACGGAAAGTAAACACCTGCGGGATCAGTAGTTGCTGGTGGTAAGCGCGTTGCAAATCGTCCATCATGATCCGGAAACTCTGTACGTCAAACTGCAACAGATCCAGATTCATATGTAAGCGACAGCGTGCATTCGGTAGCAGAGAAACAGAAACTTCAAACAACGGCCACTGTTCTGCTGGCGGGACCTGGTAAGAAAGCGTATGACGACGCTGAACCAGCGCCTGTTGGTAAGCGGTTTCATCCAGCATACGCAAATCATCTTGTGATAACACATACCAAGGCGTTTCAGGCAAAATTCTTTGTTGCCCGTCTTCATCCACTACCATGCGCAACATGCCATGACGCTGAATTAAAGCATTCCATGCCTGTTCAAAACGCGGAATATCAAAACTATCCATATCAAAACCATCCAGTGTCAAATCCCATTCAAATAGGACGTGACACGCGACACCGCCAAAATCAATGGCCTGAGTACGACCAATCCAGTAAGCGTGCTGAATGGGTGTTAACGGGAATGGAGCATGACGTTGGGCGCTGTCAATAATGATCTCAGGCTGAGAACAGGTTACTGGTTGTTCAGGTAATGCGTCGCCAATAAGCCGATTAAGCCCCACTAAAGTCATATTCTGATAAGCCAACTCGGCAGTTAATCTGAAACCAAATTGCTGGTGGATCACCGCATTTAGCTCCAGGAACAATAGGGAATCCAAACCAAGTTGCAGTAAATCCTGTTGCGGTGCCAAACATTCAGGCTGTTCTAATCGTAGCAATGCAGCAATACGTTGACGCAACCAATTAAGCCGTTCTTCACTGTCCTGATACAGCCTGTTATCGACAGAGTGTGAAGGAGCTGGGGTTGACACTGGATGGATATGAGCAATGTCAGCCTGTAAACGTCGCGAAATATCAGGATGATGCTCATCTAACCGTATTGCCAGATAGCAAGGAGATGCGGTACGCAGAGATTGATTAAAATGCCAAATACCTTCATTGACGCTGAACGGTAACATGCCATCTTGTGCCAATTTTTCCACTAATCGCCGCTCGCGGGCCATACCAACGCCACCCCAAACACCCCAAACCAGTGTTTTTACCATCAACGGACTCGGTGCTGTCAGCGCCAAAGATTCCAGGTAAGCATTGGCAACGGCATAAGCACCTTGCCCTTGGGCACCTAACATTGATGCGGCAGAAGAATGAAGCAACAGATAGTGTGCATTATGTTGCTTAAGAGCAATTTGCAATGCCGATGCACTTAGGGCTTTTATCGATAACATTTGTGACAGACGTTGAGGTTCAAGTTCTGCCAACCGGGTGTGATCAGCGATACCCGCCGCATGAATTGCCCCGGCGATACCATCCTCTTGTGCCAGCGTCTGCACTGCATTTAACAAAGCTGGCGTATCAGTAACATCAACGTTAATCCAGCGGATCTCACATTCAATATTCAGTGATAACTCTTGAACAAAAGCGTCCCAATCCGCATGCTGACGACGAGCAAATACCGCGATTCTACGTGCACCTTGGGCCAACAACCAACGGATGGAAATCTGACCAATTCCGCCCATTCCCCCAGTCACGATATGCCAACCCTGATGAGGAATCGACATCGGCTGTTGAGAAAGCAGTAAGGATTGACGTTGTAAAACGGGTACCGAGAGTTGGTTGCCACGTATTCTCAGCCAACGGTTATGTTCACTTAAATATCCGAGCGCTAATGACAAAGCGTTAGCATCGTTGATATCAGCAATATCAATCGCTTGAATACGACGATGGGGATATTCTTCAACTGCGACACGTAACAATGCCCAGACAGCATATTGAGCTGGATTGATATTCTCTGGTGATAAGGTGGTTTCCGGTTGAGCACCACAGGTGACAACGGTTAATGGTATTTCTTCATCACGTTTTAGTTCGGTAATAACTTGATTGCATAATTCAAGTACATCACTGCCAGTAAGCAGCAATAAGATATTTCCGCTTTCTGGCTGTAAATGAATACCCGCCTGACACCAATGATTAACTATCTCGTCATTCGCAGTTGAAGAACGAAGAATATATGCCGTTGAAGATCTTGGGTTATCTGTGATGTTTATTGTACGCCAGTGTAGGGCATAGTGGGTGTCGGGACACGGTTGTGGTGCGGGAAGCCATGAGTTGGTCGCAGCTTGTGTTGATACAAACTGACGCGGCAGATCGCAACGATCGCTTAACAGGGCAAATAGACGCTCACCCGCATAAATCAAAGCGGGGAAAGCAGTGAGTAAACGTGTCTCTAATAATCTGCGTTTGGCATATGGCAGGGGACGATCAGGACGATACATTTTACTTGTTGTTGGCCCAGAAACTTCCCGGTAATAACCTTGCTGGACGCAATAGGTTAGCAATTGTTCCAACAAAGGGCGCCAACGAGGTTGCAGACGGCCAGCTCGAATAGTGTCGATAGCACTGAAACCTTGTTCAATATCACGCCCATGACATTGATATACCAATGCATCGGTATACAACTCACGTAGTGTTGCAGCATCGGGGTTTTGCTCAATGGCAGGATCGAGCAGAGCATTTACATCAAGTCCAGCATTGATATTGGTTGTGGGCTGCACAGATTTGGTTGCAGGGAAGCGATAATGCTGCTCATCAAATGGATAGAGCGGAGCATGACATTTTCCCCCAGTAAGCGAGAAAAGATGCGGCCAGTCAAGATGCACACCAGCACAGTAAAGTTGCATAAGAGCCGTTTGCTGAGCTGTCTCTGGAGAGCTTTGACGCTGTACGCTAGTAATCCAGATTTCCTGTGGCAGACTGACACGCCGCCCGATGCCTGTTAGTTGTGCATCAGCCCCCATCTCCATAAATAATGCCACCCCTTGCTGGCGGGCAAATTCAACCGCCGGGTAATAGCGTACGGTCTGACGCATATGGTTACGCCAGTAGTCCGGTGAACCTAATTGTTCAACCGTTGCAATATTGGCTGTCAGGGTAGAAATCAGCGGAATTTCCCCCAATGTAGGTTGCAACTGGCTACAACGCAGAGAAAATGCCTCCAGTACACCATCAAGCATGGCTGAATGTGCTGCACAGGCAACGTTTAGACGTTGGCAACGAATCTGCTGTTGTTCCAGGCGTTGTGCCAAGGTAGCAATTTCCGTCTCTGTACCGGCCCAAACCCAGTGTTGTGGGCCATTGCAAACCGCCAAATCTAATGCCAGCGAATGAACGAACGGAAGTACTTCTTCTTCATTGGCAAAAACCGCCAGCATTGCGCCCCCTTGGGAGCAGCTTTGCATTAGTTTGCCTCGTACCGCAACGAGCGGCATCACCTGTTCAGGTGTGAGAATCCCGGCAACAACGGCAGCGGCAAATTCACCAACCGAGTGCCCCAATACATAATCAGGCTTCAATCCAAGCGCCCGCCAATGTGCCGCCAGTGCAATCTGATGCGCCACAATTGCCGGTTGTGCGTATTCGGTGGTGGCTAATGCGGCATCATGCTCTCCGAACATCACGGCTTTTAATGGCAATGCCAGCTCTGATGCACAGGCTGCACAGCAACGATCCAACATAGCGGAAAAAACAGGAGAGCTGGCATACATTGCTTTTCCCATGCCAGACCATTGGCAACCTTGGCCGCTAAATTGCCAAAGTTGCTTACTTTCGCTATTGATTTGCCCACTGAAAACATTTTGTGTTGGTTTCTTGTTGGCAAAAGCGGATAAATTTTCAGCACTCTGTGGTGTTAGCGTCAACGCTAAACGCCAAGGTAATGAAAAATCACGCCCCTGTAATGCGGTCCATGCCAAATCTGCATGATGCTCTGGTGCACCATTGAGTGCAGCCGCATAACGTTGGGCCAATTGACGTAATGAAAATTCAGAAGCAGCGGAAAGCAATAAAGGCGAAGTCTGCGCATGATGGACACGGTGACGACGTAATTCCTCTGGCAATGATTGCACGACGACATGACAGTTAGTACCACCAATACCAAACGAAGAGACGCCTGCGGTACGTAATGCTTGTGTCCAGCGTTGCCCTTGTGTTGCCAGCTTGAATGGACTTTGTTCCAACCGTAAAGCTGGGTTGGGTTGCTGAACATTGATTGTCGGTGGAATATGTCCATGCCAAACAGACAGAACCGCTTTAATCAAGCTAGCAATGCCGGCAGCCGTATCAAGATGGCCCATATTGCTTTTCACTGAGCCAAGATAACAAGGCGGTACCGTCACACTACGGCCAGAAAATATGTTGCGTAACGCGTCAACTTCTATCGGATCGCCAAGAGGCGTTCCTGTGCCATGTGCCTCGATCATACCAACATCATCAACACTGACATCCGCCAGTTGAAGTGCTTCGATAATAACGTTGCGCTGACCGTTAACCGAAGGGGCAGTAAAGCCAACTTTCTCATTGCCATCATTATTAATTGCACTGCCACGTAGCACAGCCATGATGGGATCGCCATCGCGTAGAGCATCACTCAGGCGTTTTAGCGTGACAATACCAACGCCATTGCCACCATAGGTGCCATTTGCTTGGCTATCAAAAGGGCGGCAATGCCCATCAGGGGAGAAGATCATTCCCGGCTGATACAAGTAACCACTTTCTTGCGGGAAAGAAACTGCCACACCACCAGCCAACGCCATGTCACACTCACCGGCACGCAGGTTTTCACAAGCTATATGTACGGCAACCAGTGAACTTGAACACGCTGTTTGTACCGTCAGTGCCGGGCCTTTTAGGTTTAATTTATAAGCGGTACGTGTCGCAAGATAATCTTTATCGTTACTGATTAACGCTTGAAGCCCTTTAACTTTGCCAACATCAGTCATGGAAAATTGTGACCATGAAGGCCAAGTACTGACTCGGCTACTACCAAAAACACCGGTTTTCAACGGGACATGGCGTGGCGCATAACCGGCATGCTCAAGGGCATGCCAGGCAGTCTGGAGAAAAAGACGCTGTTGAGGATCGAGCATCTCCGCTTCCTGACGTGAATAACCAAACAGCGAGGCGTCAAATTGTTCCGCCTTCTCTAATATTGCTGCCCGATTGACAAAATTTTCACTCTCAATAACTTCAGGAGGAATACCTGCATCTAATAATGTTTGACGGGAGAGTGGAACAGTACACTCAACTCCGTGTTGCAGGTTATGCCAGAAAGTATCGCTATCTGGCGCCTGCGGAAAGCGGCAGGCAAGGCCAATCACTGCAATAGGATCGCAATTATCATAGTGAGGTGTTAAATCAGTCATTATGCAGCTCCTTTATGACGTTTTTCCCGTTGTTGCAAACGCTTTTGTTGTTGACGCTGACGAGGGGTAATCGACTGGCGATTTCCGTCGTGGGGAGCCTTCCGGCAGCGCAAACTGAGCGTCTCTGCTGTTGGATAAGCAAATAAATCAGTCACGGCAAGATGATGAAAACCCGCATGTTGTAATTTGCTATGCAATTGAATTAGCTGTAGTGAGCTGGCTCCTGCCTCAAAAAAGTTTTGTTGTGTGTTAATAGGATGATTTGTTATGGACAAGAACAGGCGTTGAATTTCGCTGCATATTTGTGGGTCATATCCCGCTGAACGCAGTGATGGCGCAATGGCAACAGCAGTATTTTCAACCATCACGGATTGCTGCCGCGGCATCAATTGCTCCAGTGCTGCATGCCAACTTTCTGGTTGTGCCGCAAGGGTACGCAACAGCGTCATGTAGCTATTGAACATGTTTTGCAACTGACGCGGTTCAAACAATTCTTCGACAGCATCCCAATTTAGACAAAGTTCATTATCAGATTCATAAACCTGATGATCCAACCAGATTTGTGGCGTTTGGGAAATACCCCAAACGGGTTTCATCCATGATGAATGCGAAAGAAATTGCCCTTGGTGTGTTCCCAACGCACTGGTGAAAACGACCGGCATAATGGCCGCATCGGGGCTACGACTCTGTGCCAATTCACGCATCACTCTAATTGCTGAAATGTGACGGTGATCCAGATCCTGCCAGAGCTGTTGTTGCAATCTACGGGCACTCGATAACCAATTTTTCTCCGGACGCCAAGCCAGTAATGACAGAGAAGTGAAATCACCCAGAATGTGATTAATATCTTCATGCCAGTGCGGACGATCGAAAAGGGTAAGGTTGAGCGTTAGCTCCGGTTTAGTACTGAATGCAGAAAGAACCGCTGCATAAGCCGCAATTAATAGCGCGGAAGGCGTTATCTGATAAGGCGCTGCATGTTGTTTTAACTGGCTCCATTCATATGCAGATAACCGATCGCTATAGCGCACAAAACGTGGGGATTGAACCTTTTCCGGGGCAATACGCAGTGGCAATTGTGGTGCCAGTGGTAATGTTTTCACTTGCTCCTGCCAATATTGCAGCGAATGCTGGTGCGTCGGCATTTGCTGCTGGCGTAACACACAATCCCGGAATGTCACTTTCAATGGTGGCAATTCATGTTGCTCGTCGAGATAGAGCTGTTCTAATTCGGCCAGCAATATCTGCATGCTCAACCCGTCTAATAGCAGATTATCCAGACTGACAAATAGCCGGGAGATAATTCCATCATCTTGCGCAAGCTGGAAATCGAATACCGGCCAGTTGCCGGCATCTAATACCTGATGTGAAAGCTGTTCACGTAATGTGTCGGCCTGCGTAATATTGGTGAATTGATGTTGTTTGACGGAGAACTGCGGGACATTTTCTAATACCTGTTGCTGCCCATTAACAACCACGGTTCTGAGCATTGGATGACGCTGGATAAGACGATTTAACACCCGATTTAAACGTTGAACATTTAATTGCTCTATCCGGTATTCAATAAAGAAATGCGCACCAACACCACTTAAAGCGAAACCCGGATGGCGCCCGACCAAATAAGCCTGCTGAACTTCCGTGAGTGGGAAAGGGTGGTATTCATTTTGCTCTTTCGGCAGAGCACACGCTGCTGATGAGGTTTCAGCCAGAGGAACCAGCGTAGCCGCAAATGCAGCTAATTGTGGGTTACGGAAAAGATGGCCCAGTTCACCTTTGAAGCCTTGTTGTGTCAGTTCACCAACTAAGCGTGTAGCCAGAAGACTGTCTCCACCAAGTTGGAAAAAGTCACTGTCACGGCCCAGTTGCTCTGTATTGAGCAAGCGTTGCCAAATGTCAACCACGGTTTGTTCAACTGCATTTAACAAAACCACTTCATTCCGGCGTGATGATGTCTCTGTTTTTGTCGCAGACTGTAGTTCTTGCGACAACGCCTTACGATCAATTTTGCCGTTAGGTGTCAGTGGCAGGCGAGGAATGATATGCAAGCGCTGTGGAATCATATATCCCGGCAAATGTTGTGCCAGCACCGATTTAATCTTTTCCCGATCGGGGATGGTGACACTGTCACCTGATTGCATCAATAATACATTAAGGTTACCGATGGTAATTGGCGTTTCAGCCTGTAATGGCAATCGTTGTGGTAATAGCGATAACCACTGTGACGCAGAGCGTAATTGAATACCTTGAGGTGAAAGCAATTCAGTCGTAATCAGGGAAAGAGACGATGCCTGTTGTAACTCCATTGCCAATATCAACGCGCCAGGTTGAGCAAGTGGTACCAATTCCTTGACACAACATGCGGGATCTTCTTCCCGGTGTAATACGTTATTCAGCAGAATAATATCAGCCTGATGTTGCAGCGATTCAGGAACTTGTTCAGGCCAACGTTGTTCAGACCAATATTGTACTGATGCATGAGCATAACCGCTCAGCCGTGTTCGCGCCTGATTGACCAGTGCTTGAGAACGTTCAAAGCCGAGATAACAGAGGTGCTGATCAGTAATATGCTCTGCCAACCACTGCGCACAACGACCGCTGCGAGCATCAAACTCCATCAAAGTCACGGGGCGTTGTAATCGCTGAGAAAGGGCAGTGATGACCTGTTGCAACCCTGCCAACCACTGCTGGGTTTCTGGCAACACAAACAATTGTTGTTCCGGTGCGAATTGCGGATCGTCAAGTAATGCGATCGCCGTCTGTTGCCCGGTAAGAACATCATGTAGCACCGCATGCCAACGTTCCGGGATACCTATCGCCTCATTATCGGATGTAACAGGTAACCATCCGGCCTGATATATATGCTGTGTAGATTCAACCAGTACCTTACATTGGCAAAGATATGCCAACATACGGGCAAACCAGTCATGGTATTCCGGTTGGGGCTGATAACGTTTCAAGCAATCTGTCAATGATTGCGGTGAAGTAAAGGTAATACCGTGACGAGATAGATGTTCCAGCAGGAACATTGCAACTTGAGGTCCACTGTTATCCGTGGTTATTGCGTGCATTGCAGGGAACAGCTCACGATAGCCAGTGGGTAACTGAGGCGCACGATTTACCCGTTGGCATAAAGAATCACCTTCCAATTCAAGGAACGCCACTAGCGACTTCTCTTTTTCGCCACTGGCGAGTGCCACCCCTTTACTGATTCCGATTACCTGATTAAGGGCCGCATCAATTTCTCCCAACTCAATTCGATAACCACCAATTTTTACCTGACTATCACGACGTCCCAGAAATTCAAGCCAGCCCTCAGGATGGTAACAACCCAGATCACCAGTGCGGTACCAGCGTTCCCCTTGATCGACAACAAATTGAGCGGAAGTGCGTTCTTCATCATTAAAGTAGCCTAATGCGACCCCGGCACCACCAATCCAAAGCTCACCGACAACCCAGTCAGGACAATCACGGCCATCTTCACCTACGACACGGTAACGCTGGTTAGCTAAAGGATAGCCATACGGAATGGAGCGCCACTGTGCTTCAACTTCTTTGATAATATATTCGTTTGACCAAATAGCCGCTTCTGTTGCACCACCCATTGCACTCAAAACACCATCAGGATTGAAGGCGCGGTAACGTTCAGGCAGTGACAAGCCAATCCAGTCCCCGGACAACATCACAGTACGAAGTGCTTTCGGCGCATCGACCTCCATGCCTTCGCAATAGGTCAGTAACATATCGAACAGTGCGGGCACACTATTCCACAACGTCACATGATGACGCACGATCAACATTTCCCAGGTTGATGGGTCACGACGCTGTGCTTCATTAATTAATACCAGCGCACCTCCCGCGGTGAGAATACCGAAAATGTCATAAACGGAGAGGTCGAAATGTAGAGCAGAGAGTGCCAATAACCGGTCGCTACTTTGGACCTGATGACGGCGATTGATATCCAAACAGGTATTGAGTGCGCTCTGGTGGCTGATAACGACTCCTTTTGGCATACCGGTTGAACCAGAGGTATAGATGATATAAGCCGGATCAGTAACCGCACGCTTAACCATGTTTGCCAAAGGCGGCCATTGCTCATCCTGATGCCAGGAAACACAGTGTACATCTTGTGACCAGTCATCACTTTGTTTTTCAAAATCAATGTGTTTTTCAAGGTCAATGTGTTGTTCAGGATCAATGATAACGACACGAATTCCAGCACTTTCACAGATAGCACGACGTCGGTTTACTGGCTGATCAACAGGAACCGGTACATAAACGCCGCCGATATAAAGTATCGCCAATACCGCAACAATTTGTCCGACGCCTTTTTCCATGCTAATGGCAACCCGATCTCCCGGTATAACCGACATTTTTTGCAACACGGTTGCTAACCGGCGAGCGGCCAAACTTAATTCACCATAACTGATTTCCTTATTATTAGTCACCAAAGCAACAATATTTGGTGTACGTTCTGCTTGCAAAAACACACCTTCATGCAGAAGGGCATCCGGCAAAGGTTCAGTTGTGTCATTGATCTGATACCGAAGCTGGTATTGCGATTTAGGCATCAGATCCGGTAATTCTTTACTCCACTGTGTGGCGTTTTCCGTTAGATTTCCAATGAACCCCTGATAAGCGGTAAATAAGGTATCCATTAACCCATCAGGGAAGAGTTCATCGTTACTATCCCACTGAATATTCAGCGTGTTTTCATGTTCAAATGCGACGAAATCCAGCCATACCTGAGGTGTTTGTGATATTCCCCAACTTGATTTTCCCAGAACATCACGGGTATTTTCACCATATAAAGGTCGGCCTAAATTGCTGGTAAACACAATTGGCGCACCATATGGATGACTACCGCGTTTTTTAAGTTCACGTAAAACTTCTACACCAGACCAATAGCGGTGTTCGTAAGCTTCGGCAAATGTTGCCTGCGCATCTTTAGCGAGTTGGCAGAACGGCAAATTATCAGCGGGAATATCTAATAGCAGAATATTAGTAAAGTCGGCCAGCAGGTTATCAACTGCGGTGTGCAACGGCGCTCTATCAAACAATGTCAGGTTAAACAACAGGCGGGGGGCATGATTCCAGCGAGATAATAAACCGGCAAATGCGGTCGCCAATGCCATCGTTGGCGTAACACCGTTTTGTTGAGCAAGTTGTTTAAAACGTTGCCAATGTTCAGGAGCCAAGCGGAAACATCTGCGCTGAATACGGACGTTTTTTATTAGGGAAGGTTCCTTAGTCAGAGGGAGTTGTGGGACAGGGGGAAGGGTATCTAACCGGTTACGCCAGAATATCTCAGCTTCTTGTCGAGCCTGAGCAAATTGCGCCTGATATTGCGCCAAATAGCTGCAAAAATCATAGTCAGAAGGGATAACAGGCAGGTTACGTTTAACAATTAATGCCGCCAGTTCGGTAAAGAACAGGCTAAAACTGGCGGCATCCATGATCAGCAAATCAATATTAGCGTGCAACCGGTGCTGATTCTCACCAAGCAGACTTAGCTGAATATCGAATGTCTCCCCTTGTTCAACCTGTAATACCCGATGGCTTAATTGTTCACGTATACTACTCAGCGCTTGTTGCTGTTCGTCTGCTGTAAAGCTGCGCAGGTCATGAACCGTTAATTTTTTCCAATAAGCATTAGCCATCCCTTGCTGGCGACCATCGGGCAAAAACCGCACTCGTAACATCGGATGTCGCTGAATCAACCTATGAATTGCCGTTTCCAGTTGTTCAGGTTCCAACCCGATACCGTCAAATTCTTGATATAAATGGCAACCCACTCCTCCCAACGTCTGCTCTGGCGAACGCCCAACAAAATAAGCATGTTGTACCGCGGTCAGCGGGAACGGACGAGCATCTGTAATCAGTGGCTGCGCCACATCAGGCTTAAGTGCTGTGTGAGTAACAGGCGCATGACGTTGCAGAAGCTGGCTCCAAGCATACAGTGTGGGTTTTTGATAAAGTTCACGAAGGGTGACGCGATATCCTTGACGCCTCAACTGGTTTAACAATGCCATCATTTGCATTGAGTCCAGCCCTTTGCGAATTAAATCATCATTATCATCCACCAGTGTATTTTTTTGAGTAAACAGGCCAGATATGATCTGACGCAGTGAATCTGGAGAGACAAGATCCGTGTGCATGAAGATATCCTATAAATAATGACGGTTATAAAACGGGGGGTTACACCTTATTTGGCTTATTTGGGTATAGATGCCAGTGCTCCTCTGAGCCGAGATGGTTTTCCCAAAGGGATTGATAAAGTGAACAACGTCCTAACAATTCGTTGTGAGTTCCACTATCACAAAGGGTTCCATGATCCATCACCAATATCTGGTCAGCGCGGGTTATCGTGCTCAGCCGATGAGCGATAACAAAAACCGTTTTATTCTGGGTAAGAGAATCAAACGCCTGTTGTATCAACTGTTCGTTTTCGGGATCGAGAGAAGCCGTCGCTTCGTCGAGGAATAAAACCGGAGATTGCTTTAAGATGGCACGGGCAATGGCAAGGCGCTGACGCTCGCCACCAGACAGCGTACCGCCATCCACCCCTAGCGGTGTATCGTACCCTTGCGGTAATGCCATAATCGTATCGTGAATATTGGCAAGGCGAGCAGCCTGCTCCAGTTCTAACTGGGTTGCACCGGGATCACCCAACCGGAGATTGTTAGCGACGGTATCCTGAAATAGTGCGGTTTCCTGAAATACCATAGTAACGGTGTCATACAGTGCCTGGGTTTGGTAATGATGAATATTATTCCCCCCCAGACGGATTTCTCCCTTATCCAGTTGATAGAAAGAGAGCAGCAGATAAGCCAGTGTGGATTTCCCACTGCCACTGGGCCCGACAATAGCGGTCATACTGCCTTGCGGCGCATAAAATGACACATTTTGGATAGCGGGTTGATTCGTACCTGGATAGCTAAATGAGATGTTATTAACTTCAACATCATATTTGTCTGGCGCGGCTAGTGGCCCGGAAGCTTGCGTTGCAACGGCTTCTATCTCTGCAATATGGGTTTCACCTACTTGCGTTAAGGCCGTAATATTGAGTAAGGGGATGATCCCACGTAGAGGGGTAATCGTGGCAAACAACAACAGAATCGTGATAAGTATTTCTGAGAGTGTTAATGCTTCTGGTGAATTAAAGCGCAGAGCACCAGCCAGAATGCCAACGACCACGCTGGTATCAATGATGATGTAAAACAGGCTCAGTAGCGGAATACTTCTGAATACCCCGCGGCGGAATGCGACACGTAATTGGTCGATTTCGCGGTCAAAACGCTGTTCTACCGTCGTGGTCGCTGCCGCAGCACGAATAAAGGACATACCTTGGGCGTACTCGACGATAGCTTCGGATACATCAGCCATCATAGTGGCACGCAAGCGCAATATTTCATCCAGTTTTTTACGGATAGCCCCCAAGATGAACATCCCAACCATCAGCACTAATAATGCACTACCGGCAACCACCCAATCGAACCAGAATAAAGCCAGGTAGATGAGAGTCAGCATCATCACCTGACAAGCGATTTGCGGTGTGGTATAGGCTGACTGATTTTCCTGCCATTGCACATCTTCAGATAACGTCAACGCTATTTTTCCAGCACTCAATCCCCGAATAGTGGCGACAGACATACTGACAAGGCGTTGTAGCAGAGAGCGACGAATTTCTATGCCTAAACCATAGGCGGCAATGGTGAGTTTACATAATGCGCGAGCCATAAAAGTAAATCGCAGCAACAGTAAAATAACCAGTAATCCCAAAGTGATAAGCGGCAACATAGGATTGTCACTTTCCCCTAGATGGGTAATAGCCCAAGCAGCAATAGCAAGTTGAGCCATAATCGCAACGGTATCAAACTGTTTATATAACAACCCCTTAAACCAAACTCTTTGCTGTTTTGGTGATAGATGTTGCTGGAGACGATTAAATAGCCCCATGATAATTTGCTCCTGTCCCGGTTTTTTCTCCCCGCCAAGCAGCCCACTGTCTGGCGTATGCACCTTGCTGCGCGACCAGTTCTTCATGGGTTCCTTGTTCGATAATCTGTCCTTTATCTAAAACCATTATTTGATCAAGATGACGGATAGTCGGTAGACGATGGGCAATGACAATCACTGTCTTATTACGGCATAGAGCATTGAGCGCTTGTTGCATCTCTTTTTCACATTCTGGATCGGCATAGGCTGTAGCTTCGTCCAATACAAGGATTGGGACATTTTTCAGAATAGCGGCGGCAACGGCAATACGCTGTTTTTCACCTACCGATAAACTCACGCCACCGTTCAGTACGGTGTCGTAGCCTTGCGGTAATTGCTGAATAAATTGATGTGCTTGCGCTGCGATAGCAGCCGTTTCAACTTCGGCCTGTAAGGCATTAGGACGGGCTAATCGTATGTTATTAGCCACCGTATCGTTGAACAGAAACACACGCTGGAAAACAAAAGAGACGTTATTGCGTAGCGTCGGTTCATCCATATTACGGATATCAACACCGCCAATAGTAACCTGACCATGCTGAGGGTCCCAAAGACGTGCGATAAGACTCGCTACAGTAGATTTACCCGAACCACTGGCACCGACTAAAGCTAATGAACTGCCCGCCGGTATAGAAAATGAAATGTGATTTAATGCATTCTCCTGATTATCCTGGTAGGAGAAACTGACATTGTGCAGAGCGACGCTGTGATCGGCTGGTGTTTGGCTTTGGGTACAAGGCGCCAGTTCAGGTTGATTCATTAACCAACGATAGCGTGTGATCAACGCCTCTTGCTGTTGCAAACGTGTCATCACAGCGAACATAGATGAGGCAATATTGCCGAATGCCATTGCCGCCAAAATAAAGAAAGTGAATTCGAATAAAGTGATCTCTTGTCGGTTCCATAACCAGACCGCCAAAGGGAGGACAAACAGCAGGTTAGCACTGGATAACACGAAAAACCGGCTAGATTTGACCTGCACTTTCTCAACCCAAACATCAATAATCCGAGTCAGGGCAGTAAACGCTTTCTCAGCGCGTTGCAACGCAACCTTGCCGCCTGAATAGGTTTTGACCACAGGAATCGCATTAATAACTTCACCCATTGTTGAAGCAATACGGTTTTGGGCGGCATAAAAACGCTGAGTTGTCGCTTGAACTTTTATCTGAATATAGACGAATAACAGGCAGGCACCCAAAGTTGGCGCGAAGGCTGCGAAGGCTAACCGCCAATCAATGGCTAACATGACACTCAATGCAATCAATGGACCGAATAAGGTAGCAGACATCTCTGGAATGATATGGGCAATGCCATCTTCAAGCTGTTCGACGTCATCTAGCATCATCTTTTTTATTTCAGTGCTGTCGGTCAGCATGAAAAAGCCCAAAGGGACAGACTTCAACTTACTGCTGATATTGCGGCGAACATCAGCTTGCACATCGGCAGCGATCAAATGAGCAAAAAACGTTGAACCACTAAAGGCCAACATAGCGGCAAATGTAAATCCCAATAACATAGCGCCATAATTCAATAGCGTATCATATTGCCCGTCATAGATAGATTGGGTGATGAGCCCGGCAACCGCCGCTGGCAACATTTGCAGGCCGGCGGAAAGAATGGCAAGTGCAATAGCAACGTAACTCAACGTGCGGTATGGGCGCATCAAATACCATAATTCTTTAATAACGCCGGCATCAGCCGCACGCTGCTCTGGCGAACTCTGAACAGAAGTATCATGATTACGCATTCACGCTCTCCTTGTGGAAATTATGGAATTTACGCAATGTCCAGAACAAGGCAATGAAGGTGAAGAGAAGTGCGAGAACGAAAAGGGCAGAATAGCCTGCTTTAGTAACAATCAATCCACCCAACACTGAACAGATAATTGCAATACCCATATCTGCGGATTGCATCAACGCAAAATCCACACCGGACTGAGCACCCGCAGCGAGCGACATCATCTGGGTATACAGCGCAACAAATTTGGCGGCGGTGATTAAGGTGATGAAGACATATGCGGCTGAAAGCAGGGATAACGGCGCTTCTGGTTGCCGGGCAAGCCAGAAGATACAGGCTAATACGATAGATTCAAGCAGCATGACAGACAGTAAAGTCTGGATAGCACCGAATTTACGTACAATGATGCCACCAAGCAGAACACCAGATAATCCAGCTAATGCACCACCACTGGCGGCAATGATACCAAGTTGAGTTAAATCCACACCGCGATCGATCAAAAACGGCGAAAGCATACCAAGTGAAAGGCGCGTACCGATCATACACAGCAATATCAAAACCAGTGCTTGTCTAACCGGTGCCCGACGGAGTGCATTTTTGAGAGAAGGGGCAACCGGGGCTTTTAAAACCGTTGGTGCTTTTTCTACCTGTGTTTCCCGTAAAAATAGGGCAGGCAGTGACATCAATAGAATCACTATGGCTAACACCCCGGCGCCAATGTGCCAACCATACAGCGAAACAAGGTATAGAAACAGACCGCTGCCGATGATAGAACCCAAATAACCGCCGCCAACTTGCATAACATTGCACCAAGGGCGATGTTTTGGTGATAACCGGTCAATAGCGTGGCCATCGGTGGTGGTATCCACCACGGTCAAACAAATGGTGATCAGAAACAGACCGACGATAATCAGCGGCATATGTTCGGCAGGTTTTGCCAGTGACATTGAACAAAAAAGCAAGGTAATTAACAGATTACCGCAAATCATGATACGACGGGGGTTTGTATCCCCCGAACCAGATTTACGATAGCGCTCTATAATAGGCGCCCAAAGGAATTTGAATGCCCAAGGCAGCATCAACAAGTAGAGCAAGCCGATTTTATCCGGGGTTACGCCGTGGCTACGCAAAAACGCTGGCATACTTTGTAACGTTAACATGCCGATAGTACTTTGGAGGGTGTAAACCCCCGCCAACGTCAACAATAGTAACGATATATGGCGGGGATGGGAGATATTATGCGTCATAGTGAGACACTCACATCCAGCCCAACATTCAAGCCCTTATTGATCATACTGAGCGTATTTGGCCCCACGGTGAAACTGGAGACACGATACTTTTTATCACCCAGATTTTCGCCATAGAGTTTTACATTAACCCCATGTGCCATTTCTAAACTTAATGAAGCGTCATAGAGGGTGTATCCTCCCTGTTCAAGGGTATTCGCTTCATTAAAGTAGCTTTTTGAATAGTAGCGGGCACCGGCATTTAAATAGAGGTTACCGGGTAACAACGTTTGATCAATCAAGTAGTCAAAACTTGCATTGAGCATGACATCTGGCGCATAAGGCAGGCATTTATCGTTATAACTTATGCCATTCTCTATATCGGTTGCATCAGTGAAGTTTGATTTGCCTACACTTCCCCCGAGAGAAAATTTCAGCCCTTTCATTGGCTTAATTTGGCTACTCAACTCAATGCCTTTGCTCTCTGCTTTACCCACATTGCGTATAAACTGTGCACCGATCGGACCAACATAAATTTGTTTATCTTTCGAACGAATGTAGTAAACAGCGCTGTCTAATGTCACTGCGTTATCAAAGAACGAGGTATGCCAGCCAAATTCATAATTATCTGAGGTTTCGGTATCGTAGGGTTTTCTATCATTGGTGGAGTAGACAATGTTATTGAATCCACCGGGTTTGTATCCTTTCGTAGCAGAGAGATAGAAACGGGTATCTGGCGTCAATTGCCAACCCAATGCGGCTTTAGGCGTAAACTCATTGCTGGAAACTTGGTTATCAAAAGCTTCAATTGCTGCCATGCCAGAACGACCCGCATAGTCTATCTGCGATTTTTCATGGGACAAACGGCCACCCAGGGTCAGATCCCACTGAGAAGCAAAGGGCAATTTCACTTCACCAAACAGTGCCAGCGATTTTCCTTTTATTGTGTTAGCCGCATTACCATAATAACCGGGGTAACCACTGGTATGATGTTTATTCTTTTCATCTGAAAACCAACCGCCGAGAACGCTGGTAATTCCATTTGAGAAATTGGAGTTCAAACGCAGCTCTTGCGTGGTGGCATGGTGTTTCTCTTTCCATTTACCACCAATGAAATCACGGTAAATATCGCGATCCTGATAAGAAGTCACACTGGTTAATACACTGTCGCCAAAATCATATTCAGCCTTGAATGCATAACTGTTAACCCGACGGGTTAAATCAGGGATAGGGCCATCATATTCTTTCCGACGAAATTGTTCGTCGTTTAGATAGACTTCTTCATGGGAATCGAGATCTTCATGAGCAAAGCTAAGTTCAGCACTGAACGAAGAATCTTCTGGTGCAAATGTCAGTTGCCCTCGACCAAGCCAGGTTTTGCTGGAATCAATATTTTTATCGCCACGATTTGGTGCATCAATTTGCCCAGGCTCTTTTACCCAACGCAGGCTGGTACTACCATAAAGGAGATCTTCAATAAGCGGTATTGATCCGCTGAAAGAACCACCTTGTTTCAGCTTGGAGTAATTACCGGAAAGGTTAAGCCAAGGGCCTTCTTGCGGTGAACGAGTGATGATATTAATAACACCCGCTTGTGCATTTCCGCCATATAAAGTCCCTTGCGGACCGCGTAATAGTTCTACACGTTCCACGTTGATTAATTCTTGTGTTAGGAATTGGTGATCTTGAGGAACGCCATCGACATAAATTCGAACAGAAGGCGAATAGAAATCCGGTGAACTAATACCGCGAATGGTGGTTGCTGAATAGGTTCTATTACCTCGTGAGCGGATTTGTAAACCAGGGAAAGCGCGCTCAAGATCTTGTACTTGAGTGATACCGGCCTGTACAAGTTCTTCGCCTGTTTTAACTAGAACGCTGCCATCCACTTTATTTAACGCTTCTTCCCGTTTATTGGCCGTCACAATCAAAGCATCTTCTGTCGCGCCAGACGAATGTTCCGCCCATACTACAGGCGAAATTAAACAACATAAAACAGACGCCTTAGCGTATTTTTTTCTCATATAAATAACTCGTTATGCACTGTTTAAATCATGTTTTACAAAAATTAGGTATGGTAAAACAAAAAACATAACGGGAGACTATCGATAGTATTCCATCAGGGCTAACGGAATAGGGACAAAAGTAGCGCATTACGTACTATTGATAATGATTCTTATTAATGATAAATTGCGTGATATTCATAATCCAATATATATACACAGTAAAAATATAATGGCTATGATATGTAAGTAAAAACTACTATTTTAAGTACGGAAATAATTTTTAACTGGTGTCTGATGCTAATTTTACAGGGGATCTCATGAAGACAATCTATAGCAAAAAATTAGAAGTTTTCACGGCTGACCATTGCAATTGCGTACATTCACATGCAGATAAAAAGAATACAAATACTCCCTTATTGATTGAGGAATTATCTGACGGAATTCACATAAATCGGCTATGCTTTGAACTCAACAAAGATGTCACAGAATATTGTGAAGGACCGCCAACGGTGTCAATCGCGTTTATTTTAAACGGGAGAGGAAAAATGGCGATTGAAAATGGTGATGAATTAGATATTCATCCGGGAATGATGATATTTTTCTATTCACCGAAAATGACGCGAGGCATGAACTTCTTTAGCTGCGGATCATGGCATATACTCGACATTCGTTTTTCATTGAACGAAATTGCAGCTCAGGAATTGCCACCTTTTACTCAATTAGCAGCAGGTTTTGAAAAGAACGCCAGCTACAGTGATGTATTGATGATGGCATGTCCTATCTACCCACCATTTATGCAAATAGTGAACCAAATAGAAGAGTGCCAATTAAGTGGCAATGTAAGAAAGGTTTATTTAAAGGCAAAAGCGTTAGAAATACTCGCTTGTGTGGCGTCTCAAGTTTATGATTGTCAATATAATATGGTCAGCGGGTTGCAACGCCGCGCCGTTTATAATGCAATAAAAATAATTAACAGTGATTATCATTACCCTTGGACAATAAAATCATTATCAAGAGCGGTTGGTTTAAATGAACGGAAATTAAAAGAGGGATTTCGTGCGGTTGTTTTTCGCACTTTCCATCAATATCTGGAAAATGTCCGCATGACGACCGCAGAAGATTTATTGAAAAAAGGCATGAGTGTCATTGATGTTTCTACCGCGGTGGGTTACTCCAGTCCAAGCCATTTTTCTAAACGCTTCCGGCAACATTATTTGATCAACCCTAAAGCATGGCAGGCGAAATATGCCGTTGGTCACACTTTATTAACAGAAAATATCGTGGTCGGAAAATAAATGAAAATCTCTGTTTTGCAATGCTGACTATTCAGTTAATTCTAAAAAATATGGCCATTTTGACATAGCCCCTTCATGAATAGGGGTATCGCATGATTTATACCCGTCATCTTTCAAGTTGCCTCTTTGTTGGCTGCACTCGCTCACCCCGGTCACATAGTTCACTATGCTCCCGGGGATTCACTCCCTTGCCGCCGCGATCCATCTTGAAATCCATTGGGTATATATGTTATGCCAGTATTATGTTATCTACCGATAAGCTATCCATGCTGACGCCAACCAGAGTGACTGAGTTTTGCCCGAAGGTAAACACCAGATCATTGTCCACCATAGAAGCATGATCCAGATAATTACTTTTATCACTACTGCCTTCGGTACCCAAAAACACCAGTTTATCCGTCTTGTTGTAACCATAGATGATGTCTTGTCCAAAATCACCGCTGAACAGGAAAGTATTGTTATTACCCTGACTTTTCAGAACATCATTACCTTCACCACCGACGAAGACATTATTGTTGCCGAAACCGATCAACGTATCATCGCCATCCAGACCGAACAACCAGCTACCGGAGGTTTTAGACGTCAGAGTATCATTCCCATCGTTGCCTGTGACTGAATTGGCGTATTTCGTCAATCCATTGCTAGAATACAAACCATCGGCCCTGACTTGAGAATCCACCTGTTTAGTCAGAAACAGCCAGGTACTTTCCTTACTTCTTATAGCCGAGATATCCGTAGCAATGGTGATGCCGCCTTGTGCATCACGCATATACAATGTACCTGCCTGGTCATAAGCTATTTCTGCATTTTTTAGTGACTTCTGTAAATCAAAGGTATTATGGCCTTTCCCGCCGGCAACAATGTTAAATCCGCCATCATCACGGAAGATATCATTGCCGTCGCGTCCTTCCAGATAATCGTTTCCTTTACCACCTTTAATTAGGTCGTTGCCGTCGGTACCGATAATAAAAGTACTACCAGTGTGTTTCTCAGCATTCCGGTTCAAATCCTGCACCCAAGTATTTTCACGGGTGACGTTGGAAAGATTACTGACAACAATAGTAGAGTCTTTATGAGTCAGATCGTAGAACGTTGACTCCATAATACGTTGCATGCCGCTCTGGTAAAATGGCGTCACATGCGAAACCCAGGTTGACGCATTAGCAATGGAGAAGGGCAACACATTCCACCAGTTTGATGCATAGTGATCGTTAAAATTAACAATATTATTTGTCGCAGAATCCCTTGGTGTATCGTGAACTCCCGCAGATGATGAATCAATACTAGTGCCGTTTAATACGCGGAATACGGGATCATTCTCGTATCCCACGTTCAGCACTTTATTACCTTTCTCATACTGTGATGGCGAAGCGAAAGAGATATAGTTCGACTGGGAGTAGAATCCCCCCCATTTCGTATCGCTAGACTCCGCCATACTATTCACAGCTAACCCACCCAAACTATGGCCGCTGACCACAACGTCACTGCCCGTCAAACCGTGAGCTTTGGCATAATTAGCTACATGGTCCAACAGCCGACCGAAAGCGTTTGGCGTGTAGTCATTCGAATAGTCTTTCTTACCTAAAGCGACCAACATATTATTCATAATGTCGCCAAATGTATCGGTAATAATTGACTCTCGGGGACCACTCGTACCGCGAAACGCAATGCCGATAGAAATCAAATTACCATCAGCATCATATTTTCCCATTACCTCTGCCTGAGCAGTGGAATGACTTGATTTTTCGCCGAAAAAAGTACCGCGAGCATCAGTTTTTCCCTGATAACCTAACTCATCAGCACTGATAGTAAACCATCCTGCGTCATTGAGTTTATCTTGTGCCTGTTTTTCTGCGTCCGGATTCCAAGGCAATTTAGGTGTGATGCCCTGCGATGTTGTGCTACCGAGAATTGCAGTCAACAACGTTAATGGCATCCCTAAACCAAAACCATAGTTGTAATACCCCTCGGCAAATCCGCTGCCCAGATTATGATAAGCATACCCGGCGATAGTTTTTGCGTCGGAAAATAACTCTTTGGAAGTAGTGTCATCAAAGTCTTTGTACTGAAAAACACCCATGATGCATATCCTTATTAAGTTAATATAAAGTTAAAAAAGTGTTCTAAAAATATTAACCAGCTAGGTAAGTATAGATTGATGGAGATAATTTAAAGAGTAATTATCTAAAAATTTATAAATTAGTGAGCCATCATGAAAATTTAATATTTTTACAAATTTCAAATTGAAAAAATTAAGTTTATATGCTAAAGGATTGCGCGGATGATAATAAATACACTGACATATTTATTATCATTGTTTATAGTTTTATAAAGTGACTAAATTGATGAAGAGCTATAGTCCACAACATTATAAAGAGAGATTGGTTAATTCTATTTCATACATACAAAATAAGTATGGGTATGTAAATTAAGAGAAAAAACTTTCATCACTGATTCACTTAATTGGTTAGAAAAAGAAAATTAAAACCCGTTATTCTCTATAAATACCTTATTGATTAGAATAGATGTTTAATATAATTTCTTTAATAAGAAACTCACAAATACAATATATTGACTTTTTATTTAACAACGAACTTTATAATTACCATCGCATTAAATTAAAGATTATTTAACATTATATCGCAGATTAAACACAGTACTTATAATGATAAAAATCGCCATAATAAAATTTTATTAAAAATAGTGCGACATTAATTTTTTCTCTCTATAATGCGTTTTTTTATTATCTATATTACGAGTTACGAGAACCAAATATGAAACATTCCCCGTTGCGGCGTTCGTTGTTATTAGCCGGTATCACCATTCCATTGGTCAACTTTGCTTTTCCGGCATGGGCTGGCAGCGGCCAGAGCAAGAGGACGTGACAGGGCTAACGCATCAAAGCTCATTATATAAACAAACTCAAGGATTCGAATAAATAATCATCATTTAAACAACAGAGCCTGCGTTTATTTTCCATGCTTAACTTACGGGAT
>NZ_JBHFKT010000030.1:0-66328 GCF_042879335.1 Photorhabdus sp. RM96S
AGATGCATCGCGACGGCAAGGGAGTGAATCCCCGGGAGCATAGCAAACTATGTGACCGGGGTGAGCGAGTGCCGCCAACAAAGAGGCAACTTGAAAGATGACGGGTATATATTAATTTATTAGCTATATTACTTATGATGGCATCTGATCTTTTCCATCTACATGTTTTTCATACCGGATGCATTCCATTTTTTGGCGTGTCTACTTCATATAATGATTTTGTATTTTATAGTTCTATTGTACTAGCCATATTATGTAATATCACATTTATGATCGCACACAGCAGGCATTATAGGAAAAACAAGTGGTAATTTTGCCGGTAAAACAACACTATTTTACCGGCAAATAAATTAATAAACGCGATCATCCCAAATACTATAAGCACTTGTCCCTGCTATATGATGAGTCCATGTGATACTCTTATAACGTAAAGATATCGTTTCCTGCGGCTGTGCGCCAGCATGTGTTATCGAATGGGGGTGATAAACAGCTAAATCAACTATCGTCGCCTCAATTACCTTTATAGTATAATATAACTCCTGAATCCCGGATTGATTCGTTCGATAAATATCAAACATACCGTCCAATACTTCATTTTCTGACATCGCTATTCCCAAAAGCGGTGACGATTTATCAACAGGTTTTTTAAATGTTATGGGATGGTGTTTACCCAATGGAATTAAAATCATTCCGATTTTATAGGTTAGAAATTAATTAAATTTAGCCATCAGTTAACATTGAAACACTTTATTACAATTATTATCAATTTGATACAATTAAAAATATTTAGCAACAATTTGTAGAAAATTATTTATATTTTCTGGTCTTCACTTATATTTAATACTTGTTGAACAATGGAATTAATATAATATGTTTACCTAATCTCTCAATCTGACTACATCTTCCAAGATGCAGCCAAAAAAGCGGTTTAAAATATTATGAATCAACAAAATTAATTGGAAAATTATATGGATAATCAAAACTTAAATTCTAACTCCAACGCTATGTCTAATGACCATCAGGAAGTATTTATTCCTGATGGTCAGTCCCTCAGTAGCACAGAAGGTGTGAAATGGATTGGTCAAGCATGGCAACTTGTCAAGAACAAATGGGGCATGTGGATACTACTCTATATTGTCTATTCTATATGTATAGCTGGTTTCATGCTTATTCCTTTTATCGGAATATTTGCCTGGTTTTTGAACCCAGTATTTATCGGCGGTATAATTGCCGTGTGCGAAAAACAGAGGACTAGCGGAGAATTCGAACTAGGGCTGTTATTCAACGGATTTCAGAAAAACTTTGCATCACTGCTTGGCATTGGTGCTTTAACGATTGGTATTATACTCCTCGGTGTTATCGCAATGTTTATTGTCGGAGGTAGTGCCGTAATTCATCTTCTATTAGTCGCTCAACATGGTGAAATCCCAACCGAAATACTTCAAAATGGCCTGTCCTCATTACTTCTTAGTCTCTTTATTTTGATGGTTTTATCAATTGTGAATGCCGCATTGACCTGGTTTGCACCAGCGCTAATTGTTATTCATAATTTGAAATTTGGTGCTGCCATATCAATGAGCCTGACAGCAGTGAAAAAGAATCTATTACCTGGTTTATTATTCTTTATCACCTCCGCCATCATTATCATAATCTCGGTAATGACTTTTGGTTTAGGTTTTCTAATCTCTATACCAATACTTTTAGTTAGTCATTATTCCTCCTACCGCAGCATTTTTATCGGTAAGGAGAAATCATTTACATTTTAATTAGCTAGAAGATACATCTACTATTTGCTGAAAATAATTACTTTATTTTCAGCAAAATATAACGAAGACAAAAAAGTGCCAATTTGGCATTCAGATCATGAACAAATCTCGATATTTCAAAATGAGGTTTGTTTTTTCATGATAAAAGATCGGTATTGAAATATCGATATTAATTAAGTTATATGATAGAAACTACAATATATTACATAAATATCTTAGTTATTTAGATAATGATAAAACCATTTGATCAAGTTAAAAAATAAATAGCAAAACATTGTTTATAAATCCACCACATTGTTAGTTAATTACTCCTATTTAGTGCTTGTTGATTAACAAATTTAATATATTATACTTACCAGCTTTTTACGGATGATTGTAACTTTGAAGATGCAGACAGAAAAAGCGATTCAATAAATTACAAGTCAATAATTAAATTGGAAAATACATGGATAATAAGAACCTAAGTTTTAATTCCAACGCTATATACAACAATCAGGAGGTATTTATCCCTGGTGGTCAATCCCTCAGTAGCACAGAAGGCATGGAATGGATTAGTCAAGCATGGGATATCGTCAAACGTAAATTGGGTATGTGGATACTACTTGGTATCATTTATTTCATTATCATATCTGGTTTACAGCTTATTCCTTTCCTTGGGATATTTACTGTACTTTTTGGTCCGGTATTTTTTGGTGGTATTATTGCCGTGTGCGAAAAACAAAGAACAACTGGACAATTCGAAATAAAGCTACTATTCAACGGATTTCAGAAAAACTTTGTATCACTGCTTGGCGTGGGTGCTTTATCATTTGGCATCATTCTTCTTGGAATTGTCGCAATGTTTATTATCAGCAGTAATACAATGGCTCATATATTGTTAGATAGCCAATATGACGAGATCCCGGTTGAAGTATTTCCAAATGATCTATCTCCATTATACCTTGGTGCCTTTGTTCTGCTTATTTTTAACATTTTTGGTACTGCTTTAACCTGGTTCGCACCAGCATTAATTGTTATCCATAATTTGAAATTTGGTGCTGCCATATCAATGAGCCTAGAAGTTGTGAAGAAGAATTTATTACCCGGTTTCCTATTCTTCATGGTCATGGCAATAATGTTCATAATTTCTATCATGACTTTAGGTTTAGGTCTTTTAATAACCATTCCCCTATTTTTAGTCAGCTATTATTCCTCTTACCGTAGCATTTTTATCGGAAAGGAAAAATTATCTTCTTTAATTAGTTAAATCTTTACTAAATCTAATAACTTTATTTTCAACAAAAAAATCAATAGAGAAGAAGCAAAAAGCGCCAAATCTGGCGCTTTTCATTAATACAATAATCAACCAATATATTCCAAACCACCCATATATGGACGCAATACTTCGGGTATTTCAATACGACCATCGGCTTGCTGATAGTTTTCCATAATGGCAACCAGAGTACGGCCTACAGCTAAACCAGAGCCATTCAGAGTATGGAGTAATTGAGTTTTCTTATCCTCTTTACCGCGGAAACGTGCTTGCATACGGCGCGCCTGGAAATCCCACATGTTAGAACAGGAAGAGATTTCACGATATGTGTTCTGAGCTGGTAACCACACTTCCAAGTCATAAGTTTTGCATGCGCTAAAACCCATATCACCGGTACACAATAAAACTTTACGATATGGCAGGTTCAGTAATTGCAGTACTTTCTCTGCATGTCCTGTCAATGCTTCCAATGCATCCATTGATTCATCAGGATGAACAATCTGAACCAACTCAACTTTATCAAACTGGTGCATACGGATCAGGCCACGAGTGTCACGACCATAAGAACCCGCTTCTGAACGGAAGCAAGGGGTATGAGCGGTCATTTTCAATGGCAGTTCATTTTCATCCAGAATGTCACCACGAACCAAGTTGGTTATCGGAACTTCAGCAGTTGGGATCAGCGCGTAATGGCTTTCCGCCTCTTCTTCCAGAGGCTTAGTATGGAAAAGATCTTCACCAAATTTCGGCAATTGACCCGTACCATATAAGGTTTCATGGTTTACCAAATAGGGAACATAAGTTTCCAAATAGCCATGCTGTTCTGTGTGAAGGTTTAGCATAAATTGCGCCAAGGCCCGATGCAGACGGGCAATTTGCCCTTTCATCACCACAAAGCGTGAACCGGTTAGTTTAACCGCGGCGGCAAAGTCCAGACCATTGGTCAATTCACCTAATGAAACATGATCTTGAATTTCAAAATCATATTTACCTGGCTCACCCCAACGGCTCACTTCCAAATTATCGTTCTCATCTTTACCTACCGGTACAGAGTCATCTGGAATGTTAGGGATACTTAAAGCCAAATCACGGATTTCAGCTTGAAGTTTTTCCAGTTCGGCTTTCGCTGTATCCAACTTTTCACCTAACTGGTTCACTTCCTGACGTAGCGGATCAATATCTTCACCACGGGCTTTTGCTGCACCAATAGCTTTCGATCGGGAATTACGTTCTGCTTGCAGGGTTTCAGTTTCAACTTGTAAAACTTTACGGCGCTCTTCTTGTTTGCGCAGCGTATCCACGTCAAGGGTATAACCCCTGCGAGCCAGTTTTTCGGCGACTGCGTCTAGCTCATTACGCAGTATGTTTGGATCGAGCATGCTAGTCCTGTGCTTGTCGTTATTAAGTTATACCCGTTATCTTTCAAGTTGCCTCTTTGTTGGCTGCACTCACTCACCCCAGTCACATAATTCGCTATGCTCCCAGGGATTCGCTCCCTTGCCGTCGCGATGCATCTTGAAATCCATTAGGTATAGATGATGTGAATAGGCCCACACAAGTTGATGGGCCATAAGATATTTTACCTGCCAACCTTACCGCAACAATAATGTTAGCGATAGCGTTTTATCGGGCTATTTTGATCCTGTTCAGCAAGCCAGGCGAGTTTATCGCCTATTTTACTTTCTAGCCCTCGGTTAGTCGGATGATAATAGCGGGTTTCCCCCATCTCAGGCGGAAAATAAACTTCACCCGCCGCATAAGCATTAGGTTCGTCATGGGCATAACGATATTCCTCGCCAAGCCCCATCCCTTTCATCAATTTTGTCGATGCATTGCGTAAATGAGCAGGAACATCATAATCAGGTTTTTCCTTCGCATCAGCTATTGCTGCTTTAAAAGCGGTATAAACAGCGTTGCTTTTCGGTGCACAAGCAAGATAAACAATAGCCTGAGCAATCGCCCTTTCACCTTCTGCCGGCCCAACACGGGTAAAACAATCCCATGCAGCAATCGCTACCTGCATTCCCCTAGGATCGGCATTACCAACATCTTCGGAAGCAATAGCCAATAAACGACGGGCAACATATAACGGATCACCACCGGCAGTAATAATTCGAGCATACCAGTAAAGCGCAGCGTCAGGTGCAGAACCACGAATAGATTTATGCAGTGCTGAAATCAAATCGTAATAACGATCACCTTTATTATCAAAATGCGCACTTCTCTCTCCACTGACTTCTTTCAATAGCCCCGGAGTCAAAACCCTCAGCCCCTGAGCATCGGTTTCTGCCACATCCGCCATCATTTCAAGCAGATTCAGTGAGCGACGAGCATCGCCTGCAACCAGTTCCGCCACCATACGACGGGTGTTTTCGGGCAAAACGATATTCTGTCCACGATAACCACGCTCTTTATCATTCATGGCCTGCTCAAGAACCTGCTCAATCTCTTCTGTTGTCAATGACTTAAGTAGATAAACACGCGCTCGTGAAAGTAATGCGGAATTCAGTTCAAAAGAGGGATTTTCTGTCGTCGCACCAATAAAGGTGATCGTGCCATCTTCAATGTGTGGCAGAAAAGCATCCTGTTGACTTTTGTTAAAACGATGTACTTCATCAACAAACAAGATAGTTCTACTCCCTGCATTCCGGTTCTGACGCGCTTTTTCAATCGATTCACGTATCTCTTTGATACCGGAAGTGACCGCAGATATCCGTTCAACATCAGCCTGAGCATAATACCCAATAATTTCAGCTAATGTTGTTTTGCCCGTCCCCGGTGGCCCCCATAAAATCATGGAGTGCAGTTGTCCAGCCCGGATAGCCCTTGGCAGAGGTTTTCCCTCAGCGAGTAAATGCCGCTGCCCGATATATTGCTCTAATGTTATCGGCCGCATACGCGCGGCCAATGGCTGAAATTCATTTTGAGAAAAATCGAGTGACAGGTTGTTCACTTAAACCTCACTGGCGCTGATCATCCAGCGTAACACCTTTCGGTAGCGTAAAACTGAACTTTGCCGCATCCACATGGGTATTTTGCTGCTCTTTTAATTGATAAGCACTCTTTTGTCCATCCTGCTCAATAGCAGAAAATTTTTGGATAGTGCCATCCGTCGTGACGGTAATCGAGAAACGTTTCAGATTACCAGTGACATTATTCGGCGTCAGTTCAAAATCATTCCCTTGCTGGCTAATTTTATATTGGGACCAATCTTTAGCATCGTTACGAGTAATTAACATAAACGGCGTGTTACCTGTAGCATCTTTCAACCAATTAGCCGTTACCTGCTCAACAAATGGATTATAAAACCACAATGTTTTACCATCCGATACCAAGACGCTTTCATCAGGTGATGTCATATGCCAGTTAAATAGGTTTGGTCGTTTAACCCACAATTGCCCTTCACCTTCCTGAATTGTTGCTCCATCATCACTGGTGACGGTTTGAGTAAAGCTGGCATGAAAACTGTTTACTTTACCCAAACGCTCCTGCAAATCCTGGCTGGCATTTGCCCATACCGCATTGATACTCATGCCAGCCATTAAACAACCAATCAATATCAGATTTTTCATATCAGAGATACCTTTCTCAATGTTATTACTTCACGTGATTTATTATCAGGGTCTTCAACGTTCAATATTCACTATACCCTATGGATTTCAAGATGCATCGCGACGGCAAGGAAGCGAATCCCCGGGAGCATAACGAACTATGTCACCGGGGTGAGCGAGTGCAGCCAACAAAGAGGCAACTTGAAAGATAACGGGTATATCAGCTCTCATGTGGCGGTGGAGCTAATACTTCACGATTACCATTATGACCCGGAGCACTGACAATCTGCTGTGCCTCCATCTGTTCCACAATACGCGCCGCTCGGTTATAACCAATACGGAATTGGCGCTGGACACCAGAAATCGAAACTCGTCGTTTTTCCGTTATGAATTGAACTGCCTGATCAAACAGGGCGTCTAGCTCTTCATCGCTGTCAATGCCTAAGCCACCTTCAGCATCATCACCACCACTGAGAATGCTATCAATATACTCTGGACGACCACGAGCTTTCCAATCATTAACCACTTCATGAACTTCCTGATCCCGAACAAATGCACCATGTACACGCACCGGAATTGAGGAGTTTGGCGCCAGATAAAGCATATCCCCCATGCCCAACAGGGATTCAGCGCCGCCTTGATCAAGGATAGTGCGGGAATCAATTTTGCTGGAAACCGTAAAGGCAATACGAGTCGGAATATTCGCTTTAATCAAGCCGGTAATAATATCGACAGATGGGCGTTGAGTCGCCAGAACCAAGTGGATACCAGCCGCACGCGCTTTCTGTGCTAATCGGGCAATCAGCTCTTCAACTTTTTTACCGACGGTCATCATTAAGTCAGCAAATTCATCTACCATAACAACAATATACGGTTCTTTTTTCAGCACCGGATGAGTAACATCCATGCTGTCACCCGGCTTCCAGAATGGATGAGGAATTGGGCGTCCCATCTCTTCTGCCTGCTTAACCTTTTCGTTATAACCCGCCAAATTACGCACACCCAATGCAGACATCAGTTTATAACGGCGTTCCATTTCACTGACACACCAGCGCAGTGCATTAGCAGCATCTTTCATATCAGTAACAACTTCGGTTAACAGATGCGGAATACCTTCATAAACCGATAACTCCAACATTTTTGGGTCAATCATAATAAAGCGGACATCTTCTGGTTTTGCTTTATAGAGGATACTGAGGATCATGGCGTTGACACCAACAGATTTACCCGAACCGGTTGTACCCGCCACCAGCAAGTGCGGCATTTTACCTAAATCAGCGACAACCGGCTGGCCGCCAATATCTTTACCCAACACAATTGTCAGTGGTGACGGATTATCGCGGAATTTTTCACAATCCAATACTTCACGCAAATAGACCGTCTGGCGCTTTTTATTCGGCAATTCCAAGCCAACATAAGGTTTACCCGGAATCACTTCAACAATACGCACAGCGACCGCTGATAGAGAACGTGCTAAATCTCTTGATAAGTTAGAAATACGTGAGGCTTTAACACCCGGAGCCAAATCCAGTTCAAACCGGGTAATCACCGGACCGGGTGAAAAACCCACAACATCAGCTTTAACTCGATAATCACTCAGACGCGCTTCAATCAAACGGGACGTTTGCTCAAGGGCAAACATATCAATGGGTTCTTCTTCCGCTAAAGGACTGGTTAGCAGATCGAGCGAAGGCATTGGTGTCGTTGGTTTTGGCAACGGTTGATCGTTACGAACTAAAAACGGATGGAATAAGCTATCTTGCTGCGGTTGCTGCGGTTGCTGCGGTTGCTGCGGTTGCTGCGGTTGCTGCGGTTGCTGCGGTTGCTGCGGTTGCTGTACAACATTGTGTACAGATGCTGACACAAAAGCAATTTCTGTGGGTCGTTCTGATTGATTTTCCGGTGCTGATTGAGCAGAAGGCATAAATAACGGCTCTGCCGGCTCTTTTTCAACTAAATCTTCAACCGGTGAAAAGTTATTTAAAATCGATAAACTCTCCAGAGCAGAAAGCTCTTTTTTTTCCTGGTGACCTTGCGCCTGATAACGCTTATATTGCGGCTGCTCAACTGTCTGTTTGACAGTCTCTGTCGCTGTTTGAGCCCGTTTTTCCACCGAAGGCTCATTTTCCAGCTCAAATGGATTCTGTCTTATCTGAGGCTGGATTGGGGCCTGTTCTTCTGTATCCGTCGTAATACGATAACGCTCGCGCTGTTGTTCAAGAAACTGCTGACTCAGCAACGCTTCTTGCTGTTTATCAGACTCAATATCATCATCCGCTCCACCTGCTTGTTGTTTGACCTCTTCTTCACGCTGTTGTTCTGCAAGACGTTGTGAAGGCACTTTAATGCCATACAGTTCACGGCGGGTTGGAATACGGACAGGATTAGGACGGGGTAGTTCTGGCCCGATTCCTTGCTTAACCTGAGAGTTGCCTGTTATAACCGTTGCAGAGGTTGAGGTTGCTGCTACAACATTTTTTGGTTCTGTTTCAGGCATAAAAGTGAAGGTGTCGCTGCTATTCCGGCTATTTTCGACGGGCTCAAATGTTGGCGTCGCTTCACGATTAAATTCAGATATAGGTTCAAAATGGTACTCAGCAGGCGTTTCAAATACATAACGAACAGGTTCGTCATTATTCTTTTCGCTCTCTTCTACTAATGACTGAGGCCGTGCAATATCATCGGATGTATTAACCAGAATTTCAGGTTCAGCATCAATATCAGCCATATTAGTGGTAGGAATATCTATTGGCTGTTCTTGTTCGATTTCTGCTTTCACCAATTCTGGTTCGTCCAGTTCAGCTTTTGCTAACTCTACGGCTGAAGGTACTGTAAATAGTACATCATCATGATCAATATCAGCCGCTGTAAATTCAAATTCTGTTTTATCATCGGCGGGATCTTCCCTCTCAATAGCCGTTTCACCGTATGGCATATATTCCTGTTCATTACGGCTACGATTGGTAATAAATCCTATTGCTCCCAGAATTACTGCTCCCGTTTTTTCAGCAATGGTTAACCATGACCAACCAGTAAATAACGTCAACCCAATTGCCCAAATACACAGCAAGACCAAAGTTGCGCCTAATTCATTAAACCAAGGCAACATCGCACGACTAAACAGACTGCCAATAATACCGCCGGAAGCAAAGTAATGGAGATCGTCAACATTCAGTGCCGCTAATCCACATGAAGTCAAAACGATTGCCAATGCGCCAATAACGCGCAAAGCCAACGCAAAGAAATCGACATACTCTCGGTCATCATGTTGCTTAAAAGCAGTCCAGCAACCCAATATCATCACTGGGGGGATGACATAAGCTAGAATGCCAAATGCAGAAAACAGCGTATCGGCCAGCCATGCACCCACACCACCACCCAAATTATGCACTGGCTCATGCCATGCAGTCTGAGACCAACTGGGATCAGAAGGGTTAAAACTGACAAGTGCGACCAGCAGATAAGCCGCTAGGATAACAATGACAAGCAATACAGCTTCTAACAGCCTGCGCCCACTACTCAGTCTCTTTAATTTAATATTTTTATCTTCTGTATATTCCTGGCTCAAGAAAGGCTCTCCAGGTTTCCTGTTGATTTAACGGAACAACGCCGAGATAGCTCAGCGTTGAAACTGTATGCATAAACAGGAGTGTACCTAAATTTTTCCAGTTTTGCACCTGTACATTTTTGGTAAGATTTTAGCGAGTCTTAATGACCAGACGATTGCTCTGCTTAACTTCTTCCATCACAACATATGTGCGGGTGTCATTAACACCTGGCAAACGCAACAAAGTTTCGCCTAGCAACTTACGATAAGCTGACATGTCTGGTACGCGAGTTTTCAATAGATAGTCGAAATCACCAGAAACTAAGTGGCATTCCTGAATCTCTTCCAATTTTTGTACAGCAGCGTTGAATTGTTCAAAAACATCTGGAGCACCACGGTTTAAGGTAATTTCAACAAATACCAGCAAAGATGCATCCAAATAGTGAGGATTCAGCAATGCCGTGTATCCAGTAATAAACCCTTGGCGTTCCAGACGACGAACACGCTCCAGACACGGAGTTGGAGACAAACCTACCCGTTTAGACAGTTCTACATTAGAAATTCGCCCATCTTTCTGTAGCTCATTTAGGATATTACGATCTATGCGATCAAGATCTTTTCCCGGACGTTTTTTATTATCTATCATTTTGTTGATCTCTCTTTATTTTCCTACACCCATAACATTTTCCCCTATCTCTTGAGTTTGAGTTGGAAAAGATGTCTTAAAGTTAAAGCCTCGCTCTATCAGCGTAAAGCAACCCACAGGCCATTTTTTTAATGCTACACTAGAGGGAATTATCCGCATGTCGATTTTTATAGAAACGAATTTAGCGAGGTGGATAATTATCTCTTACAGTGATGTTTTCGCAAATGCACAGCCGATTGTCAAAGTAAATGAGCAAAAATCAGAACAACCTGTGGAACAAATTTTCAGTTAATCGTTTCGATAGTCTATCATTAATTAAAAACGAGCAAATAAAACCCAAACAGCACTAAAAGGACACTTTTCTCAGGTTAAAATCATTGTTAGTTAATATCTATCGGTAAAATCGTTAGTAACATGAGTCTTTTAACTTTTTTTACCCTCCTATTTCTCCTACAATCGTTCGATATTCGATAGGTGATAAATGGAAATGAGGTATTCATGAGCGCCGCCAAACACCACAAACTCATTATTCTTGGCTCCGGTCCAGCAGGCTATACCGCTGCGGTTTATGCTGCCCGAGCAAATTTAAATCCGGTTCTTATTACCGGGGTTGAAAAAGGCGGTCAATTGACTACAACCACCGAGGTCGAAAACTGGCCGGGCGATCCTGAAGATTTGACCGGCCCAGGGTTAATGGAGCGCATGCACCAACATGCTGAAAAATTCCAAACTGAAATCATTTCTGACCATATTCAAAAAGTTGATCTGCAAAACCGGCCTTTACGCCTTTATGGTGATGAACAAGAATATACCTGTGACGCACTGATTATCGCAACAGGTGCTTCTGCCCGTTATTTAGGTTTACCTTCTGAAGAGGCATTCAAAGGGCGTGGTATTTCAGCCTGTGCAACTTGTGATGGTTTCTTTTATCGTAACCAGAAAGTCGCCGTTGTTGGCGGTGGTAATACTGCGGTAGAAGAGGCCTTATATCTGGCAAATATTGCAGCGGAAGTTCATCTAATTCATCGCCGTGATACATTCCGTTCAGAGAAGATCTTGATCAGTCGCCTGATGGATAAAGTCAAAAATGGCAATATCATCCTGCACACCGATCGTATTCTGAATGAAGTACTCGGTGATGATATGGGCGTTACCGGTGTTCGCCTACGCGATACCCAAAGTGGCGCTACAGAAGAATTGGCGGTTACCGGCACCTTCATTGCTATCGGCCATACTCCCAATACCGCTATCTTTGAAGGCCAATTAGAACTGGATAATGGTTACATCAAAGTTCAATCCGGTTTACAGGGTAACGCCACTCAGACCTCCATTCCCGGTGTATTCGCCGCCGGTGATGTCATGGATCATACCTACCGACAGGCAATTACGTCCGCCGGTACAGGTTGTATGGCAGCCCTTGACGCAGAACGTTTCTTAGATGGGCTAGCCGCTAAATAAATTCTTTTTCTTTCAAGGCGCTATTTCGGTAGCGCTTTTTAACATGTAACATATCAGCAGGATGTTGACACATAGGATATGTCCAGCCTTTTGGTACACCATTACCCTCACCTGTTAAATTAGAATTTTTCCTTATGGACAAAATAAGACAGTATGAATTAGTTCGCTGGCTGAAACAGCAAAGTGCCCCGGCCCAACGCTGGCTCCGCCTGTCCATGTTATTTGGCTTAATCAATGGATTATTGATTATTGCTCAAGCTTGGCTACTGGCCTCAATTCTGCAAGCTTTAATCATGGATAATCTTCCACGCGAGCACATCACGAACGAATTTTGGTTGCTAGCAGCCGCCTTTGTGTTACGAGCTATCATCAGTGCCATTCGGGAACGAATCGGTTTTATCTGTGGCAAAGTCGTGCGTCAGAAAATCCGCGCTATGGTATTGGATAAGCTGGAACAACTTGGCCCAATGTGGGTTAAAGGTAAACCAGCCGGTAGCTGGGCAACCATTATTCTTGAGCAGATAGAAGATATGCAGGATTATTATTCCCGCTATCTGCCACAGATGTCTCTCGCCGTCATAATCCCTATTCTTATTCTGATCACCCTATTCCCTGTTAACTGGGCTGCCGGGCTAATTTTATTCGCTACTGCTCCCCTGATCCCGCTGTTTATGGCGCTGGTTGGTTTAGGCGCCGCAGACGCTAATCGGCGTAATTTTGTCGCACTAGGGCGATTAAGCGGTAATTTTCTTGATAGGTTACGTGGGTTAGAAACGTTGCGCTTGTTTTATCGCGGCAAAGTAGAAACACAACAAATCAACGAATCCACCGAAAACTTCCGTTGCAGAACGATGGAAGTGCTGAGATTAGCGTTCCTTTCTTCTGCGGTGCTGGAGTTCTTTGCTGCCATTTCTATTGCCGTTGTCGCTGTCTATTTCGGTTTCTCCTATTTGGGGGAGCTTAATTTTGGCAGTTACGGGATGGGCGTTACCCTGTTTGCCGGTTTTCTGGTGTTAACCCTCGCCCCAGAATTTTTTCAGCCATTACGCGATCTGGGTACTTATTATCACGCTAAAGCACAGGCGATTGGGGCCGCCGAAGCATTAGTGACTTTATTGAGCAGTGATGGTGAATATGCGCCTGCCGGTGGTGATAAAACACTTCCCCCCCAAGATCCGTTGACCATCATTGCTAATAATCTGGAAATTTTGGCCCACGACGGCAACCGGCTTGCTGGCCCGTTGAATTTTACTATAGAGAAAAATCAACGGGTGGCATTAGTTGGTCAAAGTGGAGCAGGTAAAAGTTCCCTCTTGAATTTATTGTTAGGGTTCCTGCCCTATCGTGGTTCAATACAAATTAATGGCACTGAACTGTGTGAGTTGGATCAACAGAGATGGCGTGATCAACTGAGCTGGGTTGGACAAAATCCACATCTGCCTGAGCAGACTTTGCTTGATAATATTCGTCTGAACCAACCTAATGCCAATCAACAACAAATCCATCAGGTTATGGAACAAGCATACGTCACTGAATTTATTCACGATTTACCCGATAGACTGAATACCATCATCGGTGATAATGCAGCACGATTATCCGTTGGTCAGGCCCAACGTATCGCTGTTGCCCGTGCCCTATTGAAACCTTGCCGGTTATTATTACTGGATGAGCCTGGCGCTAGCCTGGATGCGCATAGCGAACAACAGGTGATGAAAACACTCAATCAGGCATCTCATCATCAGATGACCCTGTTAGTTACCCATCAATTGGAAGAAACGCTGGAATATGATCAGATTTGGGTCATGGAAAAGGGGTTGATTATTGAACAGGGAGATTACCAATCGCTAAGCCAATCTCAAGGGGTATTCACCCGCCTGTTATCCCATCGAAGTGAGGAGCTGTAATTATGCGGGTATTGCTTCCTTTTCTGGCGCTCTATCGCCGTCATTGGTTTCTTATCAGTTTAGGCATGGTTCTGACCATTGTTACACTACTCGCCAGCATAAGTTTGCTGACCCTCTCTGGCTGGTTCCTTGCAGGCGCAGCACTAGCAGGTCTTACCGGTTATACATTCAACTATATGCTACCGGCGGCCGGTGTCCGTGGCTCAGCCATTCTTCGAACTGCCGGGCGCTATGCTGAACGGTTGGTTAGCCATGATGCCACTTTCCGGGTATTGGCACATTTACGGGTTTTTGCCTTTCAGAAAATTTTGCCACTTTCACCGGGAGGAATAGCTCGTTTTCGCCAAGGAGAATTATTAAACCGACTAGTTGCTGATGTTGAAACATTGGATCATCTCTATTTACGGGTGATTTCGCCGATATTATCAGCTCTTATCGTTATCATGGTCCTCACTTTCGGCCTTGGCTTTCTGGATCTCACATTAGCCTATACCCTTGGCGGTATTATGCTGGCTCTGTTGATCCTGCTGCCATCAATATTTTATAACGCAGGTAAATCCGTTGGCCGCAATCTGACTATTCTGCGTGGTCAATACCGCACCCAACTCACAGCGGCATTGCAAGGACAAGCTGAATTGATGGTATTCGGTGCTGCTGGCCGTTTCCGCAAGTCAATGGCTGATATTGAGTCACGTTGGTTAAGACATCAGCAACAGCAAGCGAACCTAACCGGCTTGTCACAGGCAGTCATGATTTTTGCCACCGGTATGACCGTTACATTGATTTTATGGCTGGCAGCGAACGGTGTGGGAGGAAACAACCAGCCGGGGGCATTAATCGCACTGTTCGTCTTCTGTTCTCTTGCCGCATTTGAAACTCTGGGCCCTGTCACTGTTGCATTCCAACATCTAGGTCAGGTCATTACCTCTGCAACCCGGGTTTCTCAATTGATGCAACAAGAACCGGAAGTAACGTTTCCTACATCAGGGCCGGAAAGTTCAGCTCAAGCCAGTATTGATATCAAAAATATCAGTTTCACTTATCCTGATCAGCCAATGGCCGTCCTGAAAAATGTTTCTCTCTGCTTGAAAGCAGGGGAACATGTCGCGCTGTTAGGCAAAACCGGTTGTGGTAAATCTACCTTGCTACAATTATTGACCCGGGCCTGGGATATTGATTCAGGATCAATCTGTCTGAATCAGCATTCTATTACTGCTTATGACGAATCAACTCTGCGCAGTATGATATCGGTTGTTTCACAACGTGTTCATGTGTTCAGTCATACTTTACGACAGAATTTATTACTGGCAAAACCAAATGCAACCGATAATGAACTAGAAATTGTGCTGAAACAGGTAGGTTTAAGCAATCTACTGGAAACCAATGAGGGACTAAACTGCTGGATGGGTGAAGGCGGTCGTCAGTTGTCAGGCGGTGAACAGCGCCGCATGGGAATTGCCAGAGCGCTACTGCACTCGGCGCCACTGATGTTACTGGATGAACCTACGGAAGGACTCGATGCGGATACTGAACAACAAATTCTATCTCTATTGCGTCAGCATTGTCAGCATAAGTCACTGATTATTGTCACCCACCGCCTGTACGGGCTTGACCATATGGACCGTATTTACGTCATGGATGGCGGCACTATTATTGAACAAGGGCAGCATAATGAATTACTGGCTCAGCAAGGTCGCTATTATCAGTTTTATCAGCGGCCACATCAGATTCGTCTTGAACCGGGGCAGTAACACACGATGCCAATAATTCAACTGAATACTGATTCATATGATTTTCCTCACCCGAAAGAAGCACTAACGGAGCCTAACGGCCTACTGGCAGTCGGGGGAGATTTATCCGCTAAGCGATTAAATGCAGCCTACCATCAAGGTATTTTTCCCTGGTTTTTACCCAGTGAAATGCCACTTTGGTGGTCCCCTGATCCGCGTGCGGTGATCATTCCGGGTGAATTGCATATCGGCCGAACCCTACGCCGGTTTCTGCGCAATCCCCCATACCATATTACGGTGAATCATGCTTTTGAACAGGTGGTTCATTTCTGTGCTCAACGGCAGGAAGGAACATGGATAGGCAAGGATATTCAACAAGGCTATAAAAAATTATATCAGATAGGACAAGCGCATTCAGTAGAAGTCTGGCACAATGAGCGGATTGTTGGTGGTTTGTACGGTGTCAGCGTTGGCACACTATTCTGCGGTGAGTCTATGTTCAGCAGAATGGAGAATGCATCCAAATGTGCGTTCATTGCCTTCTATCGCCATTTTCTGCGACACGGTGGTGAACTACTGGATTGCCAAGTGCTTAACCATCACACAGCTTCACTGGGTGCAAAAGAGATCCCTAGGGAAGAATTTATTCAGTATCTTTATCAATTCAGAAATCGGTCATTAAAACCTGGTTGCTGGTTACAACAAGTACTGGAATTATAATCAACATTTGACCGATTCATGTTGCTGATAACATAAATATCACTATGCACTATTTGCAAAATAACGGGTTAAAATACAACATTCCTTTACATAATGAGGGTTTTTCGGCATTATCTTGCCCGTTAAAAACGATGGTTATTAAACTTAGAGGATTAGATGGCCAAAGAAGACAATATTGAAATGCAAGGTACTGTGCTAGACACACTACCAAACACTATGTTCCGCGTTGAATTAGAAAACGGGCACGTAGTCACTGCTCACATTTCAGGTAAAATGCGTAAAAACTATATTCGCATCCTGACAGGCGACAAGGTTACAGTTGAGCTGACCCCATATGACCTGAGCAAAGGCCGTATCGTCTTCCGTAGCCGCTGATTCATTACCGTTTTCAGATATTACACCACAGGTAGCAACTTTGTATTTAACAACGTTGTATTCACCTGTGGTGTCGCTCTTCTATTAGTGCACTACATCTTCCGGCTTCTGCTTATAAGCATTGCTGAAATCGTAGGTCAGTATGCGTTTTGCCTTATCCAAACCAATACTCACCGAGCCACCGTGAACTAATGAGCCGAATAGGAGTTCATTTGCCAACGGTTTTTTCAAGCTATCCTGAATAACCCGCGCCATTGGACGAGCACCCATTGCTTTATCATAGCCTTTATCACATAGCCATTGACGAGCATCCGCACTGACCTCCAGCGAAACGCCTTTGTCATCCAATTGTGCTTGCAAGGCGACAATGAACTTATCAACTACCTGTTGAATGACTTCAATAGAAAGCGTATTAAACCAGATGATACCATCAAGACGGTTACGGAATTCCGGTGTAAACACTTTCTTAATTTCTTCCATTGCATCGGAGTTGTTATCCTGCTGCTTAAATCCAATGGATTTGCGCTGTGTTTCACGTACACCCGCATTCGTTGTCATGACTAAAATGATATTACGAAAATCCGCTTTGCGCCCGTTGTTATCAGTCAGAGTACCGTTATCCATGACTTGCAATAACAGGTTAAATACATCTGGATGTGCTTTTTCAATCTCATCAAGCAGCAATACTGAATGAGGATGTTTAATCACAGCATCCGTCAGCAATCCTCCTTGATCAAAACCAACATATCCCGGTGGTGCGCCAATTAAACGACTTACTGTATGGCGTTCCATATATTCTGACATATCAAAACGCAATAATTTGATATTCAACACCTTAGCAAGCTGTACGGTGACTTCCGTTTTCCCTACGCCTGTCGGACCTGCAAGTAGGAAAGAACCCACCGGTTTATTATCCTGCCCCAACCCTGCACGACTCATCTTAATGGCTTCGGTCAATGCCGCAATCGCGGTATCCTGACCGAATACCAACATTTTCAGCCGCTCATCCAGCGTTCTTAGGACATCTTTATCACTGGCAGAAACGGTTTTTTCAGGAATCCGGGCAATCCGGGCAACAACGAATTCAATATCCGACACATTAATCGTTTTTTTACGGCGACTAATCGGCACCAGACGAGTACGCGCCCCAGCTTCATCGATCACATCGATCGCCTTATCCGGTAAGTGGCGATCAGTAATGTATTTCACCGATAAATCAACCGCAGCACGGATAGCTTTCGTGGTATAACGTACATCATGGTGCGCCTCATATTTTGGCCGCAACCCTCTAATAATCTGTACCGTCTCTTCGGGTGAAGGTTCAACAATATCAATCTTCTGAAAACGACGCGCTAATGCCCGATCTTTTTCAAAAATATTACTGAATTCATGATAGGTCGTAGAACCAATCACTCTGATACGTCCACTGGATAACAATGGCTTAATCAGATTAGCCGCATCAACCTGCCCCCCTGACGCAGCCCCCGCACCGATAATGGTATGGATTTCATCTATAAATAGAATACTTTTTCTATCCTGCTCAAGGGTTTTTAACAATGCTTTGAAGCGCTTCTCAAAATCGCCACGATATTTAGTTCCCGCTAGCAATGAACCAATATCCAGCGAATAAATCGTACAATCTGCCATCACTTCCGGTACATCTTTTTGCACAATCCGCCACGCCAGCCCTTCTGCAATAGCTGTCTTACCAACCCCCGATTCTCCGACCAACAATGGGTTGTTTTTTCGACGGCGGCACAATATCTGAATTGTTCTTTCTAACTCATCCTGGCGGCCAATCAATGGATCAATCTGTCCTCTTTGAGCGAGTTGATTAAGATTAGTTGTAAAATTTTCCAACCGATCCTCTCCTGTAAGCTGCTCTTCTGCTGATTGCGTACCTGTCTCCTGATGATCCGATTCCGAGTCCTCTTTTTGAGTTCCGTGAGAAATGAAATTAACCACGTCCAGACGACTCACATCATGTTTACGCAGCAAATAAGCCGCTTGAGACTCCTGTTCGCTAAAAACAGCCACCAGCACATTAGCACCAGAGACCTCTGAACGCCCAGAGGATTGAACATGAAATACCGCGCGCTGAAGAACACGTTGGAAGCTCAACGTTGGCTGAGTCTCCCGCTCATCATTTTCAGGTAACAACGGTGTCGTTTGTGAAATAAAATTCTCCAGCTCCTTACGCAATTGAGCCAGATTGACCTTGCAGGCTTCCAATGCTTCACGCGCTGATGAATTACTTAACAACGCCAGCAATAAGTGCTCCACGGTCATAAACTCGTGTCTGTTATCCCGTGCTTTAGCAAAGGCGATATTAAGACTAAGTTCAAGCTCTTGATTGAGCATAAGCACCTCCCCCTAAAAATCAGTATACCTGGTCAAACTTTTTCCAGCGTACAAAGTAATGGATGCCCATACTCCCTGGCATACATATTTACCTGGGCTGCTTTAGTTTCTGCCACCTCAGCAGTATAAACCCCACAAACAGCCTTCCCTTGATAATGGACATCCAACATTAATTGCGTTGCCCGTTCAATATCATAAGAAAAGAACTTTCGTAATACGTCAACTACAAACTCCATCGGAGTGTAATCATCATTGTTAAGAATGACCTGATACATCGACGGCGGCTGCAATTTTTGCTGTCGCTCATCCTTAATAGATTCCTTACTTTTCAAACTATTATGATACTCGTTCATTATTTTCCCAACGGATTAATCTCTAAAACCAGCCACTGCCAGCAAATAAATTATGTTGCCATTTATCTTATCATTATCTGGGCAACTCCTTTTACCACAGACTATTCCCCTATGAAAACTCGGCATAAAAGTGCATGAACGAAACTCATATCGTTATCTATATCAAACTTTAGTCATTCAAAACAACCAGACATTTGTTCTGTGCTTGACGAGAATTTGATTTTTACTACAGTATGTTTTGTGAACAAACATAGATAATGTCACTGTTTACATGTGATTGTTTACGACTGTTATATTAATGGCTCATCTCAACCGAAATCATTAAACGAGGGATGTAGAAGTATGGAGACAGGTACTGTTAAGTGGTTCAATAATGCTAAGGGTTTTGGGTTTATTTGCCCGGCAAGCGGCGGAGAAGATATATTCGCTCATTACTCAACCATTCAGATGGACGGTTACCGGACGCTGAAAGCGGGCCAAAAGGTGAATTTCAGCGTTCACCAAGGACCAAAGGGAAATCATGCCAGTATTATTGTTCCTCTTGAAAACGAACCCAAAGGCTAAATAGCCTGGCCTGTGGGTCATAACCAGGTATTATTTTCATACGCCGCAGGCAATTACCTGCGGCGTCATATTATTTCCGCTTATTCTCTTGCCAACGCTTCGATTGGATCAAGACGAGCAGCATTACGGGCCGGCAGAAATCCAAATATCACCCCAATTGCGGTAGAACAGGCGAAAGCACTGAGTAAAGCAACAGGCTGGAAAACAAAACTCCAGCCAGGGAGCGCTAATTGAGCGATAAATGCAATCATATAAGAGAGTGCAATGCCCAAAACGCCACCAACCAGACAAACCAAAATAGCTTCTATCAGAAACTGCTGCATCACATCACTGGTTCTTGCGCCTACTGCCATACGGATGCCGATCTCTCTTGTACGTTCAGTTACTGAAACCAACATAATATTCATGACACCAATACCGCCAACTATCAGTGAAATAACCGCCACCAGCGTCAAAAACAGTTGTAAAGTATGGGCTGTTTTTTCCGCTGCTTTTACCATCATGTCCACGTTATAGGTAAAAACATCCTTTTTGCCGTGGCGCAAAGTGAGCAATTGAACTATCTTCTTTTCTATATCCTTAGAGTTATAATCATCCTTTATTCTGACAGTAATTGAATCCAGATAATGCCGGTTTATCAGACGGCTAGTCATCGTGCTATGAGGCAACCAGACATGCAATGATTTGCTACTGCCAAATGCAGCTCTCTTATCAGATATCACTCCCACAATTGTGGCCGGCATATTACCCACCAAAATCACCTCCCCAATCACCTTTTTCTGGTGAGGAAACAATTTACGCTGAGTATTTTTATCAATAACCACAACTTGCCCCTGACGGCGTATCATATCCAATGAAAACCCCATTCCCTGAGCAAAACGCAGAGCATAAACCTGAAAAAATTCATCACCAACGCCAGTCACTCTCGAAGCAACATCAATGTTCCCTTTACGAAGGCGCATTTGCCCCTCAATTTCTGGTGAAACCGCCAAAATATAGGGTTGCGCTTTAATCGCGTCTGCATCCTCTATTTTCAGCGCTTGCATACTGACCGGATCATCAAAGCCAAAATCTTCTCCCGGATAAATATCAATGGTGTTCGTCGCAATCTCTTTAATATCGGATAACACCGATGCCCTGGCCGCATCTCCGATAACCAAAATAGTCACGACAGAAGCAATACCAATGATGATCCCCAACATGGTCAGTAACGTTCGCATCTTGTTGGCAACCATCGCCCGCCATGCCATGAATAAAGCTTCATTAAACCGCCCAAGGGTCTGGCGTATCGAAGATATTTTTGATGTTAACGACGGAGTTTGAGTGACTTTTCTACCCCTTTGCGTGCCGGAATCACTCATAATATGACCATCCTTGATCTCAATAACCCGCTGTGCCTGCGCTGCGATTTTCGAATCATGAGTGACAATAATGACGGTATGCCCTTGTTCACACAGTTGTTTGAGGATCGACATCACCTCTTCGCCAGAATAGCTATCCAACGCTCCCGTTGGTTCGTCGGCCAAAATGACCTGACCACCGTTCATCAATGCCCTGGCGATACTGACCCTCTGCTGCTGTCCACCAGAGAGCTGCCCCGGACGATAGCAAATTCTCTCTTCAAGCCCCAAACGACCAAGTAATTCTATGGCTCTCTGGCGACGTACCGCTTTAGAGGCTCCTGAGTAGATAGCAGGAATTTCCACATTCTGTTCAGCAGTCAAATGAGTTAGCAAATGATAACGCTGAAAAATAAAGCCAAAATGTTCCCGCCTTAGTGCTGCCAGTTCATCATCACTCAGTTCAGCAACATTCTGTCCTGCAACCCGATATTCACCCTGACTGGGTTTATCAAGACAACCAAGAATATTCATCAGTGTCGATTTACCCGAACCTGACGCGCCGATAATGGCAACCATCTCACCGGCATGAATAGACAAGGTGACATCATCCAGTACTTTTACCTGCTGCTCACCAGCGGGATAGCTGCGCTCTATACCTTTCAGCTCAAGTAACGCATCCATTACTCATCCTCGACTTCTTCACTATGACCAGTGATCACCTGCTCATGTTCTTTCAGGCCAGATAGAATCTGTACATTTACATCATTGCGCACACCAATGGTCACTTCTCGTTTCTCTTCTTTATCGCCATTCAAGATATCCACCTCATAGCGAGTTGGCGTAATCTGTTTACCCAGAGCAGAGATCGGGATCATTAACACATCACGATGGGAATCAAGCTGAATTTTCACTTGGGCGGTCATTTGCAAACGCAAAAGTTGCTGAGGATTAGCTACCTCAAAACGGGCATAGAAGAAAATGGCATCATTAATCTTTTCTGGCGTCGGCAAAATATCCTTCAACACCCCTGGAAAATTTTTATCCGGTGCGCCTAATACAGTAAAAGAGGCTTTCTGGCCCGGTTTCAGGTAAATAACATCGGCCTCTGACACTTCCGCTTTTACCAACATCGTTCCCAGATCAGCCAACGTCAGAATAGTCGGGGCTTCCTGTGCCGCAATGACTGTTTGCCCCTGAAGGGTTTTGATATTGACAACGATACCATCCATTGGCGCGGTAATCCGGGTATATTGCAAATTAGTCTGAGCAGTATCAAGGCTGGCCTGATTTTTACTGATTTGAGCCAATAAAGTTTCTACCTTCGCTCTTTTTACTTCAACATCCGTTTTAGCCTGATCCAATTCCTGGAGTGAGACCGCCTGTACTTTTGCCAGATTGTTCTGACGCTGTAATGTCACCTGCGCCAATGCCAATTGTGCCTTGGCTTCTATCAAATAAGCACTCAATTCTTTGATCGTGGCTTCAACTTCTTTGACCTGGTTTTGCGCAGGTTTAGGATCAATCAATGCCAATAATTGGCCTTCTGTCACCTTATCACCCACTTCAACATACAAATTCTGCAACTGACCACTTACCTGTGCGCCCACATCCACTTTTCTGACCGCATCCAATTTCCCCGTTGCCAGTACATTTTTTTCCAAATCGCCTTTAATAATAGAGACTGTCTGATATTTAATCGCTTCTGGCCTATACAGAAAATATCCCAGAACCAATGTGATAACGGTCACAATAGCTAACAATACAACCCATCGACGTTTCGAACGAATAAAATTCATTTAAATATCACCATATTAAGCATTGGATTCAGAAAAATAGTAAAAACTTATTTCTTGCAATACCACGAAAACCTGAGATTTCCACTCATTCCAGATAGTTACCGTTCCCTTTACGTTTTATATCCACTGAAAGTTATTAATAACACACCCACCTTAAGAATAAAAAATTCTTTGAGCAACAATACATTTCACTCTATCCTGGCTATTCTCTTAATGTAAAAAAATTGTTATCTTTTATTTTTATAGTCTTTACAATCGATTTTTATACTGAATTTGGATAAAAAGACGTTAATCGTTTTAAAGGATGCTAATTATGTACTCTGGGCTGCTGATCATTCTTTTGCCGTTAACGCTAGGCTATCTTACCCATTTGAATAATAAGACACTGTTAAGTGCTGTTCATCACTTTCTTAACGCAATGGTCTATATCATCCTGTTTTTAATGGGAATCAGCCTGGCTTTGTTGGACGATTTAGGCCGTAACCTCTTCTCTATCTTTCAATATGCGATAACATTTTTTTTATGTATTTTTACTGCTAATATGCTAGCGTTATTCCTGCTTGAAAAACACGATCCTTGGATTATTAGTCCGCATAAACAGGAAAAACCCCCTTCCCGTTTACATATGATTTTTGAATCACTGAAATTATGTGGTGTACTGATTTTAGGTTTCCTATTTGGGCTCACTGGCTGGTCATGGCTGCACTTCTCCAATCATGCCAGTGAAATTGCCTTAATCGTTTTACTGTTGCTCGTCGGAATTCAATTACGTAATAACGGTATGAGCCTGAAACAGATATTGCTAAACCGCCGCGGTACCATTATTGCAATTGTCATTGCTGTCAGTGCGCTTACCGGCGGGGCTATCGCAGCACTTATTCTTGGGCTGCCAGTGAAAACAGGTTTAGCGTTGGCTTCCGGTTATGGTTGGTATTCCCTTTCTGGCATCTTACTTTCTGATGCTTACGGGCCGGTAATCGGTAGTGCTGCATTCTTTAATGACCTGGCACGCGAACTGGCAGCAATTATGCTAATTCCGATTCTAATCAATCGATATCGCTCAAGCGCTCTAGGATTAAGTGGTGCCACTTCGATGGATTTCACCTTGCCAGTATTACAACGGTGCGGGGGCGTCAGTATTGTTCCAGCAGCGATAGTTCACGGTTTCGTCCTGAGTTTGCTCGCACCTTTACTGATCGCATTCTTTACTTAACCAGAATTTGAGCCACAATAATACTTGATGTCATAAATAACCGTTCGGGCGTTTCATGGTCATAAATCGTCAACAGTGGTTACTTATCCTAATGCTGGCCCATTTGTGACCTATTCATCTTTTCGCAGTATGCCAATAGAATAAATAAGCCTTTGTTGACAAATTGCACTAAGGAGAGAATAGCGCACGTTAATCAGACATGTAATTGAAATATCAATTAATAATATTCTGTACATAAGATATTGCATAATTATGCTAACGGGTTTAGCATCGAACTAAATCACTGACTATTCAGAATTAAAGCATGAGTATTCAATTAAAAAGCATTGATTGCTATTACGGTATCCATCAGGCACTGTTTGATATTAATCTTGAGTGTTCTTCAGGGGAAACGATGGTTTTGCTAGGGCCAAGTGGCGCAGGTAAAAGTACATTGTTACGAGTACTAAACCTGCTGGAAATACCACGATCCGGCCAGTTGCATATTGCTAATCATCAATTCGATTTCGAACAAACACCAGGAACAAAGGAGATTCATTCTCTACGCCAGAATGTAGGTATGGTTTTTCAGCAATATCACTTGTGGCCACACCTTACTGTTATGGATAACCTGATCGAAGCGCCTTGTCGCGTACTGGGTTTATCCAAGCAACAAGCGCGGGAAAAAGCGGATAAGCTCCTTTCCCGTTTGCGCTTAGATGATTTTGCTGGCCGCTTCCCACAACATTTATCTGGTGGGCAACAGCAACGGGTTGCTATTGCACGAGCATTAATGATGGAACCCCAAGTTTTATTATTTGATGAACCAACGGCAGCGCTGGACCCAGAAATTACAGCACAGGTTGTCAATATCATCCATGAATTATCCGCTACGGGTATTACATAGATTATCGTTACCCATGAAGTGGAAATCGCCCGCAAGGCCGCAAGCCATGTCGTATATATGGAAAACGGCCACATTATAGAACAAGGTGATATCAGCCATTTTACGCAACCACAAACCAAAGCCTTTGCTAATTATCTATCACACTAACTATTAATAGGATATAGCGATGAAAAAACTACTTTTTGCAGCCCTCTTAGGCACAGTAGCTTTATCTGCAACCGCCACGGAAAAAGAGACCATTCGTTTTGCCACAGAAGCCACTTACCCTCCGTTTGAGTTCATCGATGCAAATAATAAAATTCAGGGTTTTGATGTCGATTTGGCCAATGCCATCTGTGAGAAAATCAATGCAACATGTACCTTCACTAACCAATCCTTTGACAGCCTGATCCCTAGCCTGAAATTCCGTCGCTTCGACGCTTTAGCCGCAGGTATTGATATTACCCCTGAACGCCAAAAGCAGGTTGATTTTACTAACACTTATTACGATAACTCCGCGGTTTTTATCTCCGTTAAAGGCAAAGTCTCCAACACCGCAGAGCTGAAAGGCAAACTTGTGGGTATCCAGAATGGTACAACTCACCAAAAATATCTGATGGAACAACGAAAAGAGATTAAAACCGTTCCTTATGACAGCTATCAAAATGCGATTCTGGATCTGAAAAATGGCCGTCTGGACGCCGTTTTCGGTGACACTGCCGTTGTTAACGAGTGGCTGAAAAAGAATGAAAACTTAAGTACCGTAGGTAACAAAGTCACTGACAAAAATTACTTTGGTATCGGCTTAGGTATTGCAGTTCGTAAGGGTAACAAAGATCTACAAGATAAGCTGAATAAAGCACTCGCTGACATCAAACGAGATGGTACTTATGACATCATTTATAAAAAATGGTTTAAATAAGTAGCCGAATCTCTATGAATGAATTCCAATCTCTAACAAGCGCCGCCGGCATCACCGTCGGCCTTGCCGTGTCTGCATTAGTGCTTGGTCTGATTTTAGCTATGCTATTTGCTGCTTGGGAATCAGCCCGTTGGAAACCCTTCGCCATACTTGGCACCTGTTGGGCCACTCTGTTCAGAGGATTGCCAGAAATTTTGGTCGTGCTGTTCGTTTACTTCGGCGCATCACAACTTCTCATGACACTGGCTGATGGCTTTGACATTAATCTTATCTTCTGGCACTCCAGAATTCAGATAGATATTCAAGACTTTTATGTCAGCCCATTCCTTTGTGGTGTCATTGCACTTTCCCTACTCTACTCTGCCTATGCATCCCAGACACTCCGTGGTGCGATAAAAGCCATTCCGGCCGGCCAATGGGAAGCCGGTCAAGCATTAGGTCTTGGTCGCGCTGAAATATTTTTCCGCCTGATCATGCCTCAAATGTGGCGACATGCTCTACCAGGGCTCGGTAACCAATGGTTAGTTTTGTTGAAAGATACCGCGCTGGTATCGCTTATCAGTGTGAATGATCTCATGCAACAAACCAAAAGTATTGCCACACGCACTCAGGAACCCTTTACCTGGTATATGATTGTGGCGCTTATCTATCTGGCTATCACTCTGATCAGTCAGTTTATTCTAAAGAAAATTGAGATGCATACCACTCGCTTTGATCGGAGTGCTCCCTGATGTTTGAGTATATTCAACAAATTTTACCAGGTCTGCAAACCAGTCTAAGCCTGACCGTCACAGCGCTTTTTGTTGCTTTCATGATGTCCGTCCTGTTCACTATGGTTCTGACCATGAAACTGCCAGTACTGACACAACTGGTAAAAACCTACATTACTCTGTTTACCGGTACGCCTTTGTTGGTACAGTTCTTTCTGATTTATTACGGGCCTGGGCAGTTTCCTTCCATAAAAGCGTACCCGTGGCTTTGGCAATTACTGTCTGAACCCTGGCTGTGCGCAATGGTAACGCTAGCGCTTAACAGTGCGGCATATTCTACTCTGCTATTCTATGGCGCAGTAAAGGCAATTCCTGCTGGTCAATGGCAATCCTGTCAAGCATTGGGCATGTCTAAAGCACAATCTATGCAGATCCTGCTGCCCTATGCTTTTAAACGGGCGTTATCTTCCTATTCCAACGAAGTTGTATTGATTTTCAAGAGTACTTCTCTCGCAAGTACTATTACTTTGCTGGAAGTAATGGGATACAGTCAGCTTCTATTTGGCCGCAATTATGATGTGATGGCTTTTATGGCCGCAGGGGTGATTTATCTATGTGTCAACGGTATCCTGACTTTGCTGATGCGGATGATTGAACGTCGTGCACTTGCTTTTGAGCGCCATGACTAAACGGGATAGGGCGTTCTCTTTTGGAACCCCATCCCCACACATCCTTTCGTTATTCAGTTATGATTTAATATCAATAACGCTAAAACTTCGTAATGTTCAGTATGAGGAAACATATCAAACAACTGTACCTTTTCTACACGATAGTTAGCTAGCGCAGCAATGTCTTTCGCCATTGTCTGAGCATTACAGCTTGAATAAAGAATATAATTCGTAGCCATTTTACTGAGATAATCGCACAACACCTTACCCATTCCCCGACGAGGCGGATTGACCAAAACCAATTGCGGAATTTGATCTTTTGCTACAGCAAAATGTGTTGAGTCCAAAGCTTGAAACTCGATGTTTTCCAAACCTAGTGTTTTCGCCGAATCGCGGGCACAATCAATGGCTTCTGAGCTGATTTCAATGCCGGTTAAACAGGTATTTTTATCTGCGCAATGCAGACCAAAACCCCCAACACCGCAGAATAGATCCCACATGCTACTGATTTTCAGTTCACGAACCCAACGCCCTGCTGTTGCATACAATTCAGAAGCCATTTTCGGGTTAGTTTGGAAAAAGCTATGTGGACGGATGTAAAGAGGAATGCCATTGAACTGTTCTTTCAGCGCCTTTTGTTCAGTAAACAGAATCTCTTTTTCCCCCTCCAAAATCGCCATATGGATTGGCTGAATATTGGCAGAGATCACCGTAAGCTGTGGCAATTGCTCACACAACCGAGGTAAAGCACGCTCCAGTTGAGCAATTTTTGTTTCAGAACGCAGTACAAAACGTAACATCATTTCACCGCTATGACGGCTTTCTGTCAGCAACAAATATTTCAGTTCACCCCGTTTACGAGCAACGTTATATGGCGTCAACCCGGCACAAGCAATGAACGATTTAACAACATCGAATACAGGCTGAAAATGCGCTGGATAGAGAGGACAATGACACAGATCAACCGCCGTGCCATCACGATACAACATGCCTAGCAATGGGCGTTCTACACTGCCACTGACGACCATTTTAGCTTTATTACGAAAGGCATCTTGTTGGCTGGCAATTGGAGGTAACCATTGCTTCACAATAGCTTGAGGTAATAACTGCTTTAAATTCTGCTGCTTATCTTCTAACTGCTGAGAATAGGGTTTTTCGAGCCACTGACAAGAGTGACAGTGCCCCGCAGAATAATGCGTACATTGCATTGTTGGATAACCGTGTTGAAAATATTAGTGCAAAGTAAAAGTCGGCGCCTTAGCAGAAACTTGTGATTCCTCTTCCTCTTCAATGTCACTCTCGATTTCGATATCACGATTAATATACAACAAGTTATTACTGTGAATTTCAAAAATCACTCCCGCAATCTGCTCTTCGCTTTGTTGCAAGAAATGAGAAAACTGGGAAAAAGTCAGCCCGGCTGAAACAAGGAAAGATTGGCACACCACCAATTTCGGTAGGTTTTCATCCTGAATATCAAGAAAAGCCTTGATTGTCAGCGAACTGGCATTAATCTGGCTTAGATTAGCCATCAAAGGAATAATGGCGGTTGGTTTAACTTCAGCCAACGCAGAAAACAAGATTACATTGTCCAACAGATCAATTTTAGCATCAAATAAACCATCAATATTCTGCATATGAGGTAGATGCAGCGCCTGGCATGAATCGCACTCAAAGTAGGAAATTTTGAGCTGATCCAACCACTCACGCAATACTGATAAGTCAGGAATGACAAGTGAACTCATCTAACAACCCCATACAACGGAAAATGAAAAAGCGCTATAGCTTACGAAATAATTCTTTATCGCGCCATCACCAATAACTGATAAATTATTTTTACTTACCGTTATCACTACCTTCTACCTTATTTTTGCTCTCTTTTTTATGATCAACATGATCAACTCCCAAAAAAGAGAGACCATACACTGCACGCCAAATGATATTAACCGCAGCAGGAACCAAACAACCTATGCCGATGAAAATCATAACAACATGTGCTTCTGGCGTCATTAGTAAATCTGTTAAGATGACAATATCATTAATAGTCAAATATGACAGGATTAAGCACAAAATTCCGACAATTTCTAGCAGAATAACCTGTTTTGGCATATCTGCCAATGAACTCATATTGCCTTGATGACTTTTCATCGCATCCTCTCTTAACAACCTGATGCTACATTATACTACCGGAAACACTGTTACCAAAATTGGTATGATGAATTAAAGCAAAAGGCAATTTCTGCTTTTTTTTACCGATCGATACAGGCATAGTAGCTATCAAATAAGCATGAGTAACACATCAAACCGCATTACTTTAATATAACCAAGAGGAGTTTATATGTTTACTGTGATTTTCGGTCGTCCTGGCTGCCCGTACTGTGTCCGCGCGAAAGAGCTGGCAGAACGACTGAAAGAGCAGCGTGATGACTTTGACTTCCGTTATGTTGATATTCACGCAGAAGGTATCGCTAAAGCTGATCTGGAAAAAACGGTTGGTAAACCCGTAGAAACTGTCCCGCAAATTTTTGTTGATGAGAAACATATCGGTGGCTGCACTGACTTCGAAGCGTATGTAAAAGAACACCAATTACTACAATAATCGAACTTCCTGTTTTACTTTCGCTGCGGTAAAAACCGCCATTGATTATTCGTCACAGTGGTCTCGGTTGATTTGTGCAAAAAATGTTATTTTCATCAAATTGAAAAAAATCTGTTTTTTTTCTTATCACGAAGAACTTTTTTGCCAAACCGTAGTCTGAATTAATGCCACTGCTTTTCTTTGATATCCCCATATTGAGGAACCCGATAGTTAATCCACTTTGGTTCAAGACTATCGGGTTTTTTTATTGCCTGAAAAGTATACCGTTCATAAACACATAACCGATTCTACAGATGATCAACCTATCAACCACCGATACTATCAACGCGCTGATCTAGAGATTATCATCATAAATATCAATGAATTGATTAGTTTTTGTCAGGATGACTGCCAAATATTCCCTTGGTGGAAATATAAACCAAAAATAAATAACACCAACAATTAAGAGAATTACGCTTTACTCTCAGGTCAGCCAACTTTACTCTCTTGCGTCCGACTATCATGATATACATAAGTGACTATATGTGAGGCCCGATTTGTTAGAACAAATAAATCATGATCTGTTTACCTTTTTCAATGCTACGCCTGAATCATCACCAGCCATGATTGCAATAGCGACGTTCATTGCAAAATACCTGGTTATTATTTTCCCTCTAATATTGGCTAGTTTCTGGTTCTGGGGTTCAGAGCGTACTCGCCCTTATCATCGGGTTATCGTCAGTAAAACCACCATTGCCTTCTGTTTTGCTATGCTAACCTCATACTGTATCGGTTTACTCTGCCCTCACGACCGCCCTTTTGCAGAAGGTTTTGGTTATAACTTTCTTCCTCACGCGCCAACAACCTCATTCCCAAGTCATCATGGAACAACCGTCTTCACTTTCGCTTTATCCTTTTTATTCTGGTATAGGATTTGGCCGGGCTTATGCATGATGGCAATTGCACTGGCAATTGCATGGGCCAGAGTCTATTTAGGCGTTCACTGGCCGATGGATATGGTCGGGGCATTTATCGTCAGCCTAATGGGATGCACTTTTGCACAAATAATATGGAGCCTGTCTGGTGAACGTTTACAAAAAAGATTGAACAGTCTGTACCAGCATTGCTGCGCTTTTCCTATCCGTAAAGGATGGATAAAAAGCTAGCAACATAAATGCAACTTAGCGACTTAAGATAAACGAACGCTATTTCAACCAAAGTCTTTTTATTAGAAATTATTGGCTAATTTTACATACCAAAATGGACATGAGTTAACCAGCAGGGTAATATCCTGTACCCTATTTAGCATTTATTTGCGCTTAAATTCAACTCAACGATTTTCATATAAATCAATAAATCTATGCCCTATGGATTTCAAGATGCATCGCGACGGCAAGGGAGTGAATCCCCGGGAGCATAGATAACTATGTGACCGGGGTGAGCGAGTGCAGCCAACAAAGAGGCAACTTGAAAGATGACGGGTATATATAAATCACTATGTAAATAGATATATAACGAAAGAGATTATTAAAACTTGATCAAAGAATGGCTAGCACATCTTTCATTCATATTATTGGTGCTATTAATCTATTATTCTGATTTTATCTATATCTTTCACAAAGATACAAGCATTACATAAGAGATATCTATTTTAAAATCTGGTAAAAAATTGATATTTATCAATTTATTAACCATTCACTCTATTTGCCATTTTTATTCATTAATATGTAAATAAATAGACAGGAAATAACAAAAACATAAGAGAATAATAAGAGTTGAATAATGGGCAAATTGAGGTTACAATTTGAACTTATTAAAATTCGCAATATTTAGGCAACAATTACACTAAATCTCGTAGCATGATGACTTTTCGAGATATATTCTGCATTTGAGACTATGATCACGGTACTATTCACTAAAAATCGCTATCTTTCCACTATCAAAAGTCTGGTCTTAAAATTTCCAGACTTTCTTTCAAAAAAGAAAGTAAAGCGAAAATTTTGGCTTGTTAATTTAAAGTCCAATTTTCGAACAAGATGTTAATGTGGTAATAAAAACGTTTAAATAACCACCAGAGATATTTAAAAAATTTATTTTTTATAAAGAAAGAATTAGACCACATGTATTTGCATTTATTGCATACTTGCGGCATTGTAATTTCATTTTTTAATTTACCGCGTTATTCTCGGAGATAACTATGGATATGACTCAAACAGGTACGATCGCATCACAGGCGACCAGCCCAAGCGATTATAAAACCTGGCGTAAATCAGATACAGTATGGATGCTTGGTTTATATGGTACTGCGATTGGTGCCGGTGTATTATTCTTACCCATCAATGCCGGTATTGGTGGCCTACTACCTCTTTTGGTGATGGCGCTACTGGCTTTCCCAATGACTTTCTTCGCCCACCGCGGGATGTGTCGTTTCGTTCTATCCGGTAAAAACCCTGGCGAAGATATTACCGAAGTCGTAGAAGAACACTTTGGCAGCCTGGCAGGTAAACTTATCACCCTGCTCTACTTCTTCGCTATCTACCCGATTCTCTTAGTTTACAGCGTTGCTATTACCAACACCGTAGACAGCTTTATTGTTCACCAATTACATTTGCCATCACCTCCCCGTGCTCTGCTGGCTCTGATCCTAATTATTGGTGTAATGACCATCATCCGTTTCGGTGAACAGGCTATTGTTAAAGCAATGAGCGTGCTGGTATTCCCATTTGTTGCCGTTTTGATGCTACTGGCGTTTTATCTGATCCCTAACTGGAATACCACAATCTTCGAAAACATCAGCGTTTCTGCATCGAGTGCAAGTCATGGGCTACTCATCACTCTATGGCTAGCGATCCCAGTAATGGTGTTCTCCTTCAACCACTCGCCAATTATCTCGGCGTTTGCTGTGGCAAAACGTGGAGAATATGGTGAAAATGCTGAGAAAAAATGCTCCCGCATTCTGGCTTACGCCCATATCATGATGGTTGTAACCGTGATGTTCTTCGTATTCAGCTGCGTATTGAGCCTGTCTCCAGAAAATCTGGCAGAAGCCAAAGCACAAAATATTTCTATTCTGTCTTATCTGGCTAACCACTTTAATACACCCGTGATTGCCTACATTGCTCCGTTTATTGCATTCATAGCAATTACCAAATCTTTCCTTGGTCATTATCTGGGTGCACGTGAAGGTTTTAATGGTATCGTGGTTAAGGCATTGCGTGACCAAGGTAAAACTATTGAGCCTAAAAAGCTGAATCGTATCACGTCCATTTTCATGTTAGTAACGACTTGGATTGTCGCTACTCTGAATCCAAGTATTTTGGAAATGATCGAAAGATTAGGTGGTCCTATTATCGCAATGTTGCTGTTCCTTATGCCAATGTATGCAATCAGCAAAGTTCCTGCAATGCGCAAATATAGCGGCAAGCTGAGTAATCTGTTTATCGTCTTTATGGGGTTAGTTGCTATCTCTGCTGTCCTCTACTCACTGTTTGCATAATAAATATTTGGTTGCTGTTCTCTTCAAGCGGGCAGCAACCGAATAATGACATGAGCTAGCTAGCGGAAAAATTCAAACTACACGACCCACTTCACCCAATCCCCCTGCTGTTCATCATATTGCCACAAATCGTCTTCGTTAAAATATCCCCGTTCGTCTATTGGTACCTCCTGCTGTTCTTCTTCGTCCCATTGTTGCCACAACTTATCTGTCAGGATATAAGGCGTCTTGGTCGCAATCTCTCCAGTAAAAGGAAACCCATAGCCAGTCTCCTCAAGACGGATAAACTTGGCATCGGTAGAAATATTAGAGATAACTACAGCCTCAGTTGCTGAAGGAAAGAGAATATAACCATTAATCAGCGGGAAATATCGGGGCAAACCCGGCTTATACGGTGGTGGAATGATATCAACGGCGTTCCACATAAGAAGATAATCTAGCCCCTCATCGTTATTAGGCCCCATTGGATAACCTTGGTAAAAATAACGATTATGAATTGAATAATTACCCGTCAATACATATGCAATATAAAAATAGTAACTAATCAGATCTACTTCTTCTGTTCTAAACGTACCGAATATTGAATGTAAAGGAAATGTTCCCATGCCACCAAGGAGACCAAGAACCTCATACTGTTCATCATGACCATATTGATCAATATATTTTCCCGTCTTGATTTTCGACACCTGCATATCTGTCAAAATATTATCTCGTCCATTACTTGGATTAAATCTATACCCAATGGATTTCAAGATGCATCGCGACGGCAAGGGAGCGAATCCCCGGGAGCATAGATAACTATGTGACCGGGGTGAGTGAGTGCAGCCAACAAAGAGGCAACTTGAAAGATAACGGGTATATATCGGCCATAAAGAAAGTGCAGACTATCCTCATAAATGTAAGTAAATTGCTCCTGATTAAGCTTATGGAGAGGATTAGGTTTATCCGTCCACCGTTTGTCATCACCTAAATTATTGCGATTTCCAAAACGGATAGAAAGCGCTAACGGATCAAGATATGACATATAACCTCCTTTTCATCATAGAATAATGAATTCTAATTATTTTATTTCTAATAACATTAATTTATTGATAAATATAAAATCACTCTAACACAATTTAACCTTAATATTGAAATAGTTAGTTACATTGCTATTTTATGCACTATTGATTTTTTTAAATAATAGACGAACACTTCATAAAAAAAAGTTTTTTTTATAAAAAACACATGTAATATCTCATTTAAATTAATAATTATATAAATTTCAAACAAATAAATTAACCATGTTTATTTACAACAATCAAAAATATAATTTAAAATTTTAATTATCAAACTAATCATTCAAAACAAATAAATTTTCAATTATATTTTAATTTAATACAATTATATACAATGTGAAAAAATCCAGTTACTTTATATTTCTCATATCAACAATCTACTTTCCATTTTTTAATAAAATGACTCCATATATCAGATAATTACATTATTTTTTCAAATTTATTTGACAACCTATAAATGGCACCTATAGTTATATGTGTTAGAGAAAATGTTATATGCCAATTAAAAACGTTAGCTGTCCTATATTTTTAGCGCAAAAAAATTTCTTATGTAGATTGCTTTTATAGTAGAAGTACCAACCACCTTATATTTCTCAAACAGACGGTTTTCCGTTCTTTATTCTGAGATAATATAGGCTTATTTACCAATTAATTACATTATATTTTGGAGTTTATATTATGATTAATGACATGCATCCTTCTTTAATTAAAGATACTAATATAGTAGATGACGTAATGCTACGTAGCTGTAAAATCATTGCAATGAAAGTTATGCCAGACAAAGTTATGCAAGTTATGGTGACTGTATTAATGCATGATGGCACATGTGAAGAAATGCTTTTGAAATGGAATCTGCTAGACAATAGAGGCATGGCGATTTATAAAGTCCTGATGGAAGCGCTTTGCGCTAAGAAAGATGTGAAAATAGGCACCGTAGGAAAAGTTGGTCCTCTCGGTTGCGATTACATTAATTGCGTAGAAATCTCTATGTAAAATAATTGCTTGTTGAAATGCTTGGGCCAAATAATAGACTCCTAATAGAAACTCAATTTGATTGAAGCGATCTCATTGATCGCAAAATACAGTACTGTTGTGATAGGAACTTGGCACAACATTTCTCTGGTATAATGAAGCTGACTTTTATAACAGCACATTCTACCCTATCTAAGGCAGAGCGTAATATTAACGTTCTGCCTGCAATAGTTACATTTAATAAAAAAAGAAACTCATAAAATAACAGAAAACAAATTTTCAAAAAATTAAAATTAATTAACTTAGTTATCTATTTCACACAAAAATATCAATATATCATTATTAAAATTTAATTTCACTCAAAAAAATTTCTTTTAGAAATTATTTTAATAATAGCACATACCATCTATTCAATCTTTAAAAACAGGGTAGAACAACATCTCTTTATTTCACCCCGTAAATACTTAACAACATATACCCGTCATCTTTCAAGTTGCCTCTTTGTTGGCTGCACTCACTCACCCCGGTCACATCGTTATCTATGCTCCCGGGGATTCGTTCCCTTGCCGTCGCGATCCATCTTGAAATCCATTGGGTATAGATAATTACATCAATAATATTTACACATTGTAATTGTCAATAAAATATTATTGACCTAGGTATTATTAAATCTTAAATAGATTTAAATAAATTAATTTCAAAGCTTGCAGTCATATATATCCATGCGAAATACTATAGGATAAGAATAATTTCATAATGTTTTATTTAAATATCAACTAGAAAATTAAAATTTAAATCATTCACCACATACTGCCAGTACGCTTCAATTCCTGCCACCCCTTCCTTATCCATACTCTATTAATAAGAACATCCTGCATAAATAATTCCCGCTGGAACGGATTGTAATTTCTCCATTTCAACGACAGAAAATAAATATCAATATTATTTTTTGATTAGAGTGATGCATTTGATTATTATAACCATTTAGAGGAAATATATTATTGGCGAATTTTTAACAGCATCAATAATTATATAATACAGATAAACTTTTAATATAGATTACAATTACAAATTACCTTATATTTCTTCGGCGGACAAATGACTGCTCCGTACATTTTAGTAAAAAATTCTCTTTTTCAATTACGTTAAATTAAAAGGTTAACACGATGAACTATACAAATCCTTCTTCTAATGAAGTGGTAACAGAAAATAAGCCTGAACAAACTTCTCCAAACCCTAATTACTATTTCGCTGTTGGTACAGTAACTTCAATTCAGGCTGCACCTGATCAAAACCAATTGCAAGTGACTGTCACTATGCAATTCCCTAACGGCAAATTTAACTATTTGTTATGGTGGAATGCTCAGGACTACAGAGGTGCAGCACTGTATCATCTTCTTCTGAGCGCTTGCAGTAATAACAAACGTGTAAATATAACTTCCTCATCAGCGGTTTCTCCTGGTGGTTACAATTATATTTACAACGCAACATTACTGGCTTCTTAAGATAAAGTCATAAATTGCTAAATAGCTCCACCTAATTCCTTATTGTTACAATAGAAATTGAGTGTAGTATTTCTCTGGTAGAACAAAGCTGATGTTGAGTAAAAGCTAAAAAATATTTTCTACCAGTTACTCCCTTCTCCAGGCAGAACCTTAATCACAAGGTTCTGCCTGTTCTAACAACACCGCTTTAAATTCACGATAATTAATAAATAATATCTTATTTCAATAATGCTATTTCGGTGTCATTAATCTATATTCAATGAATTTAAAAATCATTTAAAATAGAAAATAAAAACCTATTTTCTCTCACTCATTACTCTTCATAATAGATGATAAAATGTCAGAAGAAAGCCAACGTATTAAAAAGCCATCCTCAGGTTATGCAACAGATCATTTCTACGATGGAGCATGGCATAGGGCCGTCAAATCTGTTGAGGGCAGTGTTGAATTTTTTGATGTTTACGATGTTATCTTTGAGGGGATTACTTACCAATCTCCACCAATCTTAGTTTCTGAGAACCTCATTATTGTTCCCATAGCAAAAGATGAAGTTGCCTGGAACAGTAAAATAGAAATATATGGCGCTATTGGCACTGGAGAAAGCGAAAAGATTTTTTCTGACGGTGATGCTGTCCGACCCTTTGCCGGTGAACTTGATGTTTCAAATCCTCAGGAACCTCTTGTTATTTTCGGCGGAGGCAATGTTAGTCGTTTTCCCAATTATACAGCCAGCGTCAATGGGGTTGAATATGGCGATTTAACAGGATTCGCTACTAGCTATGAACTCCGATATGAAGGAACATCAATCCGAAACTATCGAGGTTTATCACCTACGCATATTCGTTACGAAAATATCGGCCATCATGTAGAACTGAGATCGAATTATGGGCTTACTGGCAAGATAAACCTGGTGGTATTTTGTTATTCAAAGGCCGGTATAACGGATCTGCTGTAAAAAATAGCAAACGTTGCTCTCTAGATGGAAAAAAATAAGTGTAAAACGTGCGCGGCAAAATGCCGCGCCCTAAATCAGAAAGAATATAACTTCACCCAACCTGCCACATAAACCTTATATTGACGTCAAATCAACCAAAAATCGCCTTAAACCAACCACTAACTTTCATCACAATCAAATCCCAAATACGGCTAAAAAAGTTACCTTCCTCTACCACTTCTTTCACCACCAAAGGACGTTGTTCAATGACCTTATCCCCTAATTGGAAGTTAATCACACCCACAACCTGATTTTTCGTCAAAGGCGCTGTTAATGGCGTCTGATTTAATATGTAACTGGCTTTCAAATTTTTTAACTGCCCACGAGGAATAGTGATCGCCGCGTCTTTTTCTACGCCGAGAGCAACATCTGAACGCTTGCCATACCAAACCTTTTCTGAAACAAACGGCTCACTAACTTTAATAGGGGTTACCGTTTCATAAAAACGGAATCCCCATGCAAGTAATTTTTCACTTTCAGCAAAACGAACCCGATCACTTGGCGCACCTAACACTACAGAAATCAGCCGCATAGATCCCTCTGTCGCTGAAGCAACCAGATTATAACCGGCGCCGCTGGTATATCCTGTTTTCACACCATCGACATTCATATTTTTATTCCATAACAATCGGTTACGGTTAAGCTGTTGGATTTTATTGAAGGTAAATATTTTCTCTTTATGCAAGGCATACTCATCAGGAACATCACGGATCATCGCCTGACTCAATACCGCCATATCACGAGCAGTACTAAATTGGCCCTCAGCATCCAATCCATGAACTGTACGAAAATGGGTGTTAGTCAACCCAAGGGCTTTTGCATAATTGTTCATCAGACTAACAAATACATCCTGACTGCCCGCCACATAATCAGCCAAAGCGATGCTGGCATCATTACCAGATTGAATAACAACACCACGATTCAGATCGATCACTTTTACCCTGTCATCGGGTTTAAGAAACATGAGCGAAGAACCTTTCAGTATGGGATTTCCCGTCGCCCAAGCATCTTTTCCCACAGTAACGACATCTTCCGACGTAATTTTTCCTGCTTTTATCGCCTGACCGACAACATAACTGGTCATAATTTTTGTCAGACTGGCTGGATCAAGCCGCTCATCGGGATTACCCTCAGCCAGAATTTTACCGCTGTCATAATCCATTAACACATAAGCTCTAGCGTCCACGGGTGGAACAACAGGTTCATCCGATGCATAAACACGAGCACTTACCATTGATGCCACTGTCAGCACCGCAATCACACATTTCATCGTCATCGCCAGACTTTTCTTCATCATCGTTCCCCTTTACTTAATAAGAAAAAATGTCAAATTCTTATACCCTATGGATTTCAAGATGCATCGCGGCAGCAAGGGAGCAAATCCCCGGGAGCATAGATAACTATGTGGCCGGGGTGAGTGAGTGCAGCCAACAAAGAAGCAACTTGAAAGATGACGGGTATATTAATATAAAATGTTGTACGACAAGAAACCAACATAAACAGTGTAAAGATTGTGCTGATCATGGGTTTTCATTTAATCTGATAAAAGTTATTGGTAACAAATAGACGATTTTCTTATCATCCCGATTCAAGGAGAAACTCATGCTGACCATTTGGGGCCGTAAAAACTCTTCCAATGTAAAAAAAGTGCTCTGGTGTCTGAAAGAACTTGGTGTACCGTATAATCAAGTAGATATTGGCAGTAAATTTGGCGAACTGGATGACCCGCAATATCTAAAAATGAATCCGAATGGAAAAATCCCTTGTTTACAGGAAGGCGATTTTATCTTGTGGGAATCTAACGCAATTGTTCGTTATCTTGCAGCAAAATTTGGTAAAGAGGTACTTTATCCACAAGACCTACAGGAAAGAGCAAATGCAGATAAATGGATGGATTGGGTTGGTTCACATCTGTTTCCTCATATCAGGCAATTCGTGATAGGTTTTATTCGTACACCCGAAGCAGAACGGGATCAAAAGCAAATAGAACAGACCCTGGCTGAAATCGAGAAGCTGATGAAAATGGTTGAGAATACTCTGGCAGAACAGAAATATCTTTCCGGCGATAAATTTGGCATGGCGGATATTGCATTAGGGCCTATGATTTATCCTTGGCTTAATATTCCAATCAAACGCCCCTCTCTGCCAAATATTGAACGCTGGTATCAATTAATGGCAGAAAGACCAGCGTTCAAAGAAATTGTCATGATTGAGTTAAGTTGAAAAAAAATCAGCTCATTGGCATCCATCTGGGATCAGGATATTGATACTTAAATCCTAATTCCTGACAAATACGGCTGCCATCAACAATTCTGCTTCTCACCTGAGTTTCTTTTCTGGAAAACTCAGGTGGAACTAAATCAAGCTGATTACTGGCCTTAGGGTAAAATTCAGCCTTGGTTGGGTGAACAGGCGCACATAAATTATAAATATGCCCACCTTCAGTCCTCTGAATTAATAGGTTAATGGCTGAAATAACATCATCCTGATGAACTAAATTGACCGGCTGATTACCCCCTTTAACTTCCTTTTTTCCCGCCAGAAAACGTCCAGCATGACGGCCACTGCCGACCAAACCAGCTAAACGTAAAATATCAACGGAAATATTTGGCAGTTTATGCAACCAATTCTCTAATTCAACCAATGCCTGAGCTGACGATGTTTCAGGATAAAAAGGCGCATCCTCATTGAGATTGCCAGCAACAAAACCATAAACAGAAGTAGAACTGGTGAAAATAATCCTTGGCACAGAGTATGAAAGAGCAGTATCGACAATTAACTGAACTGCCCTAACATAGTTATAACTGCCACCCGCAGTGTGGCTTGCCGGTAAAGTGATGATCAGTACATCGGCTACCATCAGTTGCTCTAAATCATCAAGCGCGCAATTGATCTGAGGTTCCAGTTGTAACAAATAACATTCGATACCAGACATACGTGCTGCCTCTACACCATCTGGCGTCGTTTTGCTGCCAACAACCTGCATACCACTGCGACTCAATGCTTTGGCTAATGGCATCCCCAACCAACCCAGACCGATAATGGAAACTTTTTTCATCACCACTCCTTCTATGCCTGATATTATTTTGATTATGCAAACAATTCGAACATTAAGCCACTGTTATTATTGATCCTATATTTCTCCCATAGGAGAGAATATTTCAAGTAAAAACAAAACATTATTATGAGATAAATTTATTGTTAAAAAAATAGATTGCTTTTAGGCTGTCAAATCGTATAGGTTGAATAGCAAGCAAAAAATTTAACCTCTGTTGGTCAGTGAATAAAAGTAACCGGCAGTAAACAGTCCGCAATCATAAACAAAGAGAAACCATTATGATCCGCATTCAATTTAGCCATTACCACCATCATCATCCTGATTAGTCTTTCAGGCGATTGTGTGCTGGAAGACGTTTAGCGGGTCTTCCGGTGGCATGAATGCGATAAAAACCCTCGGAAGGTTCCTTCCGAGGGTTTTTTTATGTTTCCGATTTTAAGTGGGGATAAAAATGTTAGATAAATCACATTTACGTATCGCAATGCAGAAATCAGGCCGATTAAGCGAAGATTCACGAGAATTACTGGCTCGCTGTGGCATTAAAATCAATCTGCAACAACAGCGCCTAATTGCATTCGCAGAAAATATGCCCATTGATATCTTGCGGGTACGCGATGACGATATTCCAGGGCTGGTTATGGATGGCGTTGTCGATCTGGGTATTATCGGTGAAAATGTGCTGGAAGAAGCGCTATTAAGCCGTCGCGCTCAAGGAGAAGATCCTCGTTATTTCACTTTACGCCGCCTTGATTTCGGTACTTGTCGCCTTTCACTGGCCGCGCCTCTAGACTACAACTACACCGGCGTCGAATGTTTACAAAATGCCCGTATCGCAACCTCTTACCCTCACCTACTAAAACGTTATCTCGATCAGAAAAAAATCCACTTTAAATCCTGTCTGCTAAATGGCTCAGTTGAAGTTGCTCCCCGCGCTGGGTTAGCCGATGCCATCTGTGATCTGGTTTCAACTGGCGCAACACTGGAAGCGAATGGTCTGCGGGAAGTAGAAATTATCTACCGTTCCAAGGCTTGTCTTATTCAACGTGATGGTGAAATGCCCGCCGATAAACAGCAATTGATTGAGAAACTGCTGACCCGCATTCAAGGGGTAATTCAGGCCCGTGAATCCAAATACATCATGTTGCACGCACCAAGCGCAAAACTTGAAGAAGTGATTGCTCTGCTACCAGGGGCGGAACGTCCAACGATTCTACCGCTGGCGGGGGATCAAAACCGCGTTGCCATGCATATGGTAAGCAGTGAAACACTGTTTTGGGAAACGATGGAGAAGCTTAAATCCCTTGGCGCCAGCTCCATTTTAGTCTTGCCGATTGAAAAGATGATGGAGTAAACGAAAATGACTGACCATTTCGATACCCTGATCCGTTGGCAGGAATGTCATGATGAACAGCAAAACGCTTTACTGACACGCCCTGCAATTTCAGCTTCCGTAGAAATCTCCCATACCGTGGAACACATTCTGCATGCGGTAAAAGAGTCTGGCGATCACACTCTGCGTGAATTTAGCCGCCGTTTCGACAAAACGGTTATTAAAAATATCCGTATTTCGCCGGAAGAGATCGCCGCCGCGGAAAACAGCCTGAATGACGACATTAAACAGGCAATGAAACAGGCAATGAATAATATTCGCGTTTTCCACGAAGCGCAGAAGCCTATAAAGATCGAAGTAGAAACCCAACCTGGGGTCTATTGTCAACAAGTAACACGGCCTATCGATTCTGTCGGGCTCTATATCCCCGGAGGTTCTGCACCATTACTTTCTACCGTTTTGATGCTCGGAATACCTGCACAAATAGCGGGTTGCCATAAAGTTGTACTTTGTTCCCCGCCACCGATTGCCAATGAAATTCTCTATGCAGCCACACTGTGTGGAATTACGGAAATATTCCAGATTGGTGGTGCTCAAGCCATTGCTGCTATGGCATTCGGAACAGAATCCATCCCCAAAGTAGATAAGATTTTTGGTCCAGGTAACGCTTATGTTACCGAAGCCAAAAGACAAGTTAGTCAGCACGTAGATGGTGCCGCCATTGATATGCCTGCTGGCCCATCGGAACTGCTTATTATCGCCGATGCGGGAGCAAACCCCATCTTTGTGGCTGCCGATTTACTCTCACAAGCAGAACATGGTCCTGACTCACAAGTGATATTGGTTACACCTGATGAAGCGTTAGCCAGAAAAGTGATAGCGGAAATCGAAAAACAGCTTACCCTGCTTTCCCGCAATCAAATTGCCACCAAGGCATTAGCGCACAGCAGAATTATTGTGACAACAAGCCTGCAACAGTGTGTGGAAATCAGCAACCGCTATGGCCCAGAACACCTGATTATTCAAACTCGCCAACCAGAACAACTGGTTGAAAAAATCACGAGCGCCGGTTCTATTTTCCTCGGTGACTGGTCGCCGGAATCTGCGGGAGATTACGCATCAGGAACCAATCACGTATTACCAACTTATGGCTACACCTCAACCTATTCCAGCCTTGGTCTGGCGGATTTCCTAAAGCGTATGACAATTCAACAACTGACGCCGCAAGGGCTGCTGAACCTATCTCAGACCATTGAAACACTGGCGCAAGCAGAACAACTGACCGCTCATAAAAACGCTGTCACTTTACGTGTGGCGGCGCTGAATATTGCCGGTCAAGGCGTGAATATGAATAACATTTTTGATGCCAACCGGTTGGCACGAGAAAATATCCGCAAATTAACCCCTTATATGTCTGCTCGTCGCCTTGGCGGCAAGGGTGATGTTTGGTTGAATGCCAATGAATACCCACTAGCACCTAATTTCCAATGCACTGAGCAAACATTAAACCGTTATCCTGACTGCCAGCCAGCCTCGGTTATCCGCCGTTATGCCGCCTATGCCGGCTTACAACCTGAGCAAGTACTAGCCTGTCGTGGTGCTGATGAATCCATTGAACTTCTAATCCGCGTATTTTGTGAACCCGGACAAGATATGGTGCTGTTTTGCCCTCCGACTTATGGTATGTACAGTGTCAGCGCTGAAACTTTTGGTGTCGAACAAAAGAAAATTGCCACACTGGAAAATTGGCAACTGGATATCGAAGCGATCGAAAATAACCTCGACCGGGTAAAATTAATCTATATCTGTAGCCCTAATAACCCAACAGGAAACGCAATTAATCCTGATTCATTGCGTAAAATTCTGGAACTAACCGCCAATCGTGCAATTGTCACTATCGATGAAGCCTATATTGAATTCTGCCCGGAAAATAGTATCGCAAGCTGGCTAAAAAACTATCCAAATTTAGTCATTTTGCGAACCCTCTCGAAAGCTTTTGCTTTAGCCGGTCTGCGCTGTGGATTTACTCTCGCATCTGTGGATATCATCACTCTATTGTTAAAAGTGATTGCACCTTACCCGCTTTCCACGCCTGTTGCAGATATTGCAGCACAGGCACTGACAGCAGAAAGTATCGCAATTATGCAAAAACGTGTCGTTGAGATCAGGGAAAACCGCAATGACTTGCAACAGGCGCTGAATAAATTAGCCATCGTAGAAAAAGTATTCCCCAGTGAAACCAACTATATATTGGTGAAATTCTATGACGCAGAAACTGTTTTCAAAACATTATGGCATCAGGGCATCATCCTGCGCGACCAACGCAAACAGCCCGGTTTAGAGGGTTGCCTGCGGATCACCATCGGCAGCCGTAAAGAGTGTGAGCGAGTGGTTGAAGCCATCAGCGCCCTTTCCACTGTAAATGAACAACCAAAGGAGATAGCAAACTGATGAACCAGAAACTCCTGTTTATTGATCGGGACGGTACGCTGATCACTGAACCGCCAACAGATTTTCAAGTTGATCGTCTGGATAAACTGGCACTGGAAACCGAGGTTATTCCTGCTCTGCTTGCCCTGCAAAAATCGGGGTTCAGGCTGATTATGATCACTAATCAGGATGGTCTTGGCACAGATAGTTTTCCATTAGAACAATTTGAACCGCCACATAACCTGATGATGCAGATTTTCAGTTCTCAAGGCATCCATTTTGATGAAGTTTTAATCTGCCCTCACAAGCCAGAAGAGAACTGTCATTGCCGTAAGCCAAAAATAAAACTGGTGGAAAAATATCTAACAGAAGGCTTGATGGATACCGCGAACAGCTATGTGATTGGTGACCGGGAAACCGATCTGCAACTGGCCAAAAATATGGGCATTCAGGGGTTACGTTATCATCCGAAAAACCTTGGCTGGTTCGCTATCTGTGAACAACTAACCCGTCAAGACCGTCACGCTCATGTTCAACGTATCACTAAAGAGACATCCATCAACATTGACGTTTGGCTTGATCATGAAGGTAGCAGCGATATCAATACCGGTGTCGGGTTCTTTGACCATATGTTGGATCAGATTGCTACCCACGGTGGTTTCCGCATGCATGTTCAGGTTAAAGGCGATCTCTGTATTGATGATCACCATACCGTTGAGGATACCGGTCTGGCATTGGGGGAAGCATTGAAACTGGCTTTGGGAGATAAACGGGGCATCTGTCGCTTTGGTTTTGTGTTGCCAATGGATGAATGCCTTGCCCGCTGTGCTCTCGATATTTCTGGTCGCCCTCATCTGGAATATAAAGCTGAATTCAAACACCAGCGGGTGGGTGATCTGAGCACTGAAATGATTGAGCACTTCTTTCGTTCACTCTCTTATGCAATGGCCTGTACACTGCATCTGAAAACGAAAGGCAGCAACGATCATCACAGAGCAGAAAGCCTGTTTAAAGCCTTTGGCCGAACACTACGTCAGGCAATTCGGGTAGAAGGCGATACATTGCCAAGTTCCAAAGGGGTTCTGTGATGAAAGTTGTCATTCTTGATACTGGCTGCGCTAACTTGTCATCGGTAGCTTATGCCATCCGAAAATTAGGCTATCAACCTGAAATCAGTCAGGAAACAGCAACGATCCTGGCAGCAGATAAACTACTTTTACCTGGTGTCGGCACTGCCAGTGCTGCAATGGATCAATTGAAACAACGGGAACTTATACCGTTAATTAAAGTACTCAGCCAACCTGTGTTAGGTATTTGCCTTGGCATGCAGCTATTCGCTGCCACCAGCGAAGAAAGCGATAATGTTGCAGGTAATAATGTCACCCTACTCGAAGTTATGGCTTCCCCCGTCCAAAAAATGGCTACGCATGGGCTTCCATTACCACACATGGGCTGGAACCAAGTTCTGCCAAAAGCCGGGCACCCGCTATTCCGTGGTATTGAAGACCATGCCTATTTTTATTTTGTCCATAGCTACGCGATCCCGCTGAATACCTACACCATTGCGCAAACTGAATATGGCAATATTTTCAGCAGCGCAATCGCCAAAGATAACTTCTTCGGCGTACAGTTTCACCCTGAACGTTCCGGTGCTGCCGGAGCCAGACTATTAAAGAATTTTCTGGAGATGTAGGCACAATGATTATACCCGCATTAGATTTGATAGATGGCAAAGTAGTACGGTTACATCAAGGGGATTATGCTCAACAACGGGATTATCAACACGATCCTTTGTCCCACTTTCAACAATATGAACAACAGGGAGCAAAATTGCTCCATCTGGTCGACCTGACCGGCGCTAAAGATCCATCCGCCCGCCAGATCCCTTTACTGCGCAAATTACTTGCAGCAGTTTCTATACCTGTTCAGGTCGGCGGCGGCATCCGTACAGAAGAAGATGTGAAAACATTGCTTGATGCGGGTGCCAACCGGATAGTAATTGGCTCTATCGCCATAAAACAACCGGCACTCGTTACCCAATGGTTTAAACGTTATGGTGCCGAAAATATTGTGCTGGCGCTGGATGTTCGTATCAATAATACAGGCATAAAACAAGTTGCCATCAATGGCTGGCGGGAGAATTCCTCCGTCACTCTGGAACAGGTTATTGAGCAATATCTGCCTTGCGGGTTGAAATATGTACTGTGTACAGATATCTCCCGCGATGGCACGCTAACTGGCTCAAATGTCGAATTATATCGGGCAATTTGCCAATACTATCCACAAATCGCGTTTCAGGCTTCGGGGGGCATCGGCACATTGAATAATATCGCTTCTCTGCCCGCCAGCGGCGTAGCCGGAGTTATTATTGGTCGCGCATTACTTGATGAAAAATTTACCCTGAAGGAGGCAATTCAATGCTGGCAAAACGCATAATTCCTTGCCTTGATGTTCGTGACGGGCAAGTGGTTAAAGGCATTCAGTTTCGTCATCACGAAATTATCGGCGATATTGTGCCACTTGCCCAACGTTATGCAACAGAAGGTGCAGATGAACTGGTTTTCTACGATATCACTGCCTCATCTGATGGACGGGTAGTCGATAAAAGTTGGGTCGCCAAAGTTGCGGAGGTGATTGATATTCCCTTTTGTGTCGCTGGTGGTATTAAAACTGTCGAAGATGCAGGGCAAATCCTTTCATTTGGGGCAGATAAAATCTCTATCAACTCTCCTGCACTGGCTGATCCAACCTTAATTACTCGTTTGGCCGATCGTTATGGTGTTCAATGCATTGTCGTAGGGATTGACACCTGGTTTGATGAAAGCACTGGCCGCTATCAAGTTTATCAGTTTACCGGTGACGAAAAACGCACAAAGGCCACTCAATGGCAAACCCTCGATTGGGTAAAAGAAGCGCAACACCGGGGTGCAGGTGAAATCGTACTCAATATGATGAATCAGGATGGTGTCCGCAATGGCTACGATCTGACTCAACTAAAACAGGTGCGTGACGTTTGTCATGTTCCTCTCATTGCCTCTGGTGGTGCAGGCGCACCAGAACACTTTCTTGATGCCTTTAAACAGGCAAATGTCGATGGTGCACTCGCTGCATCTGTATTCCATAAACACATTATTAATATCGGTGAATTAAAACAGTACCTTTCACAACAAGGCGTGGAGATAAGAACTTGCTAACCGCACAACAAATCGAAAAACTGGGTTGGGAAAAAGTCGCTTATATGATGCCGGTTATTGTGCAACATGCTATATCCGGCGATGTCCTCATGATGGGCTATATGAATAAAGAAGCACTGAATATTACTATCAGTTCAGGCAAAATCACTTTCTTTTCCCGCAGTAAACGACGTCTATGGACCAAAGGTGAAAGCTCCGGCCATTTTCTTAATTTGGTCAATATCTATCCTGATTGTGACAACGATACCCTGTTGGCACTCGCAGACCCAATCGGCCCTACCTGCCACTTTGGTACACACAGTTGTTTTGCTCCGGCACAAACTGAATGGGGATTTCTCTATCAGCTTGAAAAATTGCTGGCAAGTCGCAAAACAGCCGACCCTGACCATTCATATACAGCGAAGTTATATGCCAGCGGTACTAAACGAATCGCTCAGAAAGTGGGTGAAGAAGGGTTAGAAACCGCTTTAGCCGCGGCAGTGAATAATAGAGAAGAGCTAACGAATGAAGCAGCAGATCTGATGTATCACCTGATGGTTCTACTACAGGATCAAGAGCTGGATCTGAGTTGTGTCATTCGTCGATTACGGGAAAGATGATATACCCGTCATCTTTCAAGCTGCCTCTTTGTTGGCTGCACTCCCTCCCCCCGGTCACATAGTTTGCTATGCTCCCGGGGATTCGCTCCCTTGCCGCCGCGATGCAACTTGAAATCCATTGGGTATATGCCCGTGATCCACCGCGCTTTTCCGGTAGATAAAAAGGCAAAAACCAATCATACGAAAAACGACTATCAGGCGACATAGACGTCTACGTCGCCTTTTTGACAGCTCCCCGCCCAATTAGGCATAGGTATCTACACGAAATGAACGTTTATAAATCACATGGCCGCTTTAAAGATCGAAACAATTTCTTCATGGGTAGCTTGAGTGGGATTAGTCAAACAACATATATCTTTCAAGGCATTAGTTGCTAACTCTGGTAAATCTTCTAATTTGACATTCAGTTCCGCTAGACCTGACGGAATACCAATATCTTTTGACAACTTACGAATTTCAGCAATACATGCCGCAGCCCCTTGCTGATCATTCATAGCGCTTACATCTACCCCCATCGCAGCGGCAATATCTTTCAAACGACCCGCAACCGCTTTAGCGTTGAACTCTTGAACGTGTGGTAATAAAACAGCATTGCATATGCCGTGTGGTAAATCATAAGTACCGCCCAATTGGTGAGACATGGCGTGTACATACCCCAGTAATGCACTATTAAACGCCATCCCCGCCAAGAATTGTGCATAGGCCATGTTTTCACGTGCTTCTATATTGCTCCCATCTGCAACTGCTTGGCGTAAAGAGTGACTAATCATTGAGATTGCTTTCAATGCACAAGCATCCGTTATTGGGCTAGCCTCAGGAGAAACATAGGCTTCAACCGCATGAGTCATTGCATCCATTCCAGTTGCGGCGGTTAACCCTTTCGGCATTCCTACCATTAATTCCGGATCGTTCACAGACAAAACAGGTGTTATTTTCTTGTCAGCAATGGCCATTTTAATATGGCTTTCAGTATCGGTAATAACACAGAAACGTGACATTTCTGACGCAGTACCCGCGGTAGTATTGACTGAGATTAATGGCAAATACGGTTTAGATGAACGCCCAATACCGACATAATCCCGGATATCGCCTCCATTAGCAGCGACCAACACAATAGCTTTTGCACAATCATGTGGCGAACCACCCCCTAAAGAAATAACGCAATCGCTATTATGCTGACGCAGAATATCCAAACCTTCCTCAACGTTAATTGTCGTCGGATTCGGATTAGTACCATCATAAACCGTACTCTCAATATCAACATCAGATAATAAAGCTTGAACTTTTGCTGCCACCCCAATTTCATTTAAAACACGATCGGTCACAATCAATGCTCGCTTATAACCATCACCTTTCATCGTATTTACCGCTTCAACCAAACAACCCGCACCAAACATATTTACCGATGTCATAAAAAAAGTCGTAGTCATCATTGATAATTCCTTATATTAAAATAGTTTTAGAATGAAAATATATATACCCGTTGTCTTTCAAGTTACCTCTTTGTTGGTTTCACTCACTCACCCCGGTCACATCGTTATCTATGCTCCCGGGGATTCGCTCCCTTGCCGTCGCGATCCATCTTGAAATCCTTAAGGTATAAAAAGTAAAATTTGAAAAATCACCTAATGGAACTACAGATCATTGCTCTTGCAACAAACATAAATAATAGCTCTATTTAAACCATACAATTCAAAAAATATAAATATACCCGTCATATTTCAAGTTGCCTCTTTGTTGGCTGCACTCGCTCACCCCGGTCACATAGTTATCTATGCTCCCGGGGATTCACTCCCTTGCCGTCGCGATGCATCTTGAAATCCATAGGGTATATATCTCGGTAGAGTTAGATAATGTTTATTAAAATAGATATTTGATAATTTTTCCTCTTGGTAATATATGTCATTGGCAATATAATAAATACAATAATCGAGAAGATTAATATATCAATTCACCAAGTCATTATTTAGGAGTTTATTTTGTCCTCTAACGAAATATTTAACCGCCTGACCACATTATTGGATAATCATCATGCTAGCTATCGGGTGATGGAACATTCAACCGCCGGACATTCTGAAGAAGTTGCAAAAATCCGTGGTACACAACTTGGACAAGGGGCAAAAGGATTAGTTTGCCATGTTAAAGGGGAAGGATTCCGCCAATATGTACTCGCTGTACTGCCTGCGGATCAACAAGCAGACCTCTCTTCACTGGCAAAACAGATCGGTGGCAGCCGCGCCTCACTGGCAAGTCCTAAAGAAGTTTTTGAACTGACTCAATGTGTATTTGGTGCTATTCCACCTTTTAGTTTTCATCCAGATCTGAAACTGGTTGCAGACCCTTTATTATTTGAACGTTTTGATGAACTGGCTTTTAATGCCGGTAGCCTTGAACGCTCAGTGATTCTTAACACTCAAGATTACCATCGAATTGCACAACCTGAATTGGTGAGTTTTCGTCGGGTAGAATAAATACCATCGCAAAAAATGATATTTGTCAAATAGCCTATAAAAATAGGCTATTTAAGATAATATTTAAAATATATTCATTTAAATAGTAACTATCCCGCCCCAATAAGTTTATATCATTAGATAAAGTCATTATTATTGCTACATTATATAAACATTAAACAGAGAGGTATAATTATCAAATACCATGAATATCTAATTATTCACTATTGAGCCATATACAAAAAATTATCAATTACATTAGGGGATAATTCACCACCCAAATAAAGGTGTTTCTTGATAGGAATTTTCAATTATTTTTAATTTCAGAAACTTTATTTCAAATATCGGTATAAAATGACATGTCAATTATATTAATGTTGTATTGACAACAATTTAATATGCCTATTCATTATATTTTATTAAATACAAAAACCCACGCTCATTGTATTCTCATATCGCTTTCAACAAGAAAGATGACGTTTTTTTTAAAATAAAGTTTAAGGAATAGAAAAATATGACTAATAAGCTAGTTACAGGTGCAACTTTTTTCGATAGAAAATACTTTCTGGGTGAAGCGCACTATTATCCAGAAAACGATATCATTATTCCATTGCCTTATGATCTCAACGATAGATTCCGTTCAGTAAGAATTGGAACGTTATCAAAAGTCTATGCATGGCGTCATCAGAGTAATTGTGAACCAGGTCAACGCTATCGTGAATGGGAATACGATCACCCAGATATTGATAGAGAAATTAGAGGATTATCTAAGTTTAAAGTGGCACCAAAAGATACCTGCTTGGTTGCATTAAAACTTATTGATGATACTTATTCAGGTATTAAATTCTCAATGTTCACGAATACACATTGCGTGGGCCCAGTTGAAACAACAACTGATGATGATTATGCACTGGTTGGTATATTGCCATTTGAGACTGAGTTAGTCACTGCCATTGCAATAAGAAATACCAGTACTGGAGTATATATCAATAACGGATCATTCTATTTCTATCGTGATGCAAATGGTGTTGTTACTATTGATGAGAAAGCTAATTTCCCTAAAAATCTCAGAATAGTTAATGCAGGTGGCAATCGTTTTGATATTCATATTATCAGTACCGATTTTTCTCACTAATCCGGTCATAATGTAACAATAATTAACCGTCGTTTTCAGACAGGCTACGTTCTGAAAATTTAAGCAACACCGTTGCGGAATATCATCAAAAACCGCAACGGTGTATTCATAAATCAGCAAAAATTTCGGGGTTATATACCCTATGGGTTTCAAGATTATCGCGACGGCAAGGGAGCGAATCCCCAGGAGCATAGCGAACGATGTGACCAGGGTGAGCGAGTGCAGCCAACAAATCCTTAACCATTAGCTAGCCATTCATTGTTATTTATCCTTTTTCTATAAAAATTTATAATCAAAAAGTCAAAAAGTCAAATAGTCAAATAGTCAAATAGTCACTTAATCTTTAAAAAAACATTAAATTAAGATCCACAAGAAATAATTTTCACAAGCTATTTCTTTTGAGATAAATACTTCCATAATGATTAATTTTAAAAATTATAGAAAAACCCAACCATTCCATTATTACATATCTTATTTTAGGTATTTTCATAATATTATTAATAAAAAACAATCTTATAGTATCTATTCAAAACACCAAGCATGAAAAATATTCACAACCAAATTGAATACTAAATTTAAGATAAAAAATTCACTAAAAATATCAAATTTTCACATTTCAATCAGTCAATTTGACTATATTAGTATAATTATAAAAATATTATTCGGTATTTTTTAAACAACTTTACTTTATGTATTTTTATGCTAATTTTAACATTAACCCATAGAATATTATTCTTCTATTGACTGGATATATTGCATCTAAAGATGAGGAATAAATGAATTATCAGTGGGAAATATTACATAGAAAAAATCCAATTTTCACAAATAGTATAAACGAGTCAATACTATATATTTCACATTAATACAATCAGGTATATTACTTACATTAACTTTGAGGAATAGAATAAATGACAAAAGAATTAATTACAGGCGTCACGTTTTTCGAAGAGAAAAACTATCAGGGTAAGTCACATGATTACCCAGAGCTCGATAAAATTATATCGCTCCCTTCCAATCTTAACGATAAATTTCGTTCAGTAAAAATTGGAAAGTTATCAAAAGTCCATGCGTGGCGTCACTATAACGATCCAGAGAGTAAATATTATGAATGGGTAGTCGACAATCCAGATATCGATAAAGAAATTAGAGGGTTATCGAAATTCAGAATTATACAGAAAGATACAAAACTGGTTGCACTAAAAATCATTGATGATACTCATTCAGATACAAAATTCTCTATGACCATTAAGATATTTAATGGAGAAGAAGAGGAAACAATCGACGTTAACGCAACAACAGATGATAATTATACAGTCGTTAACGAACTACAGGTACAGAAAGAGATAGTCACTTCAATTTATGTCAGAGATGTCAACACCGGAGAATATATTGGTAACGGATCATTTTATTTTTCTTATGATGCTATCGGTATCGCAACTATTTATGAAGGTCTCAATTTCCCTAAAAACTTGAAACTGGTTCATGTAGGAAATAATCGTTTTGATTGTCACATTATTAGCACTGATCCTATTGCTTAATTCGGGATTAATGTGACAATCATCACTCTCAGACAAATTATATTCTGAAATTTAAACTACGCCGTTGCGGTATATTTGTTAAAAAACCGCAACGACGTGTTCCAGACGATCGCGGAAATTAAAACCACATCATATCTGATGTAAATTTATCCACTTCCCTGGTCAATCGGTGATAACCGAGCTTACTCCATCCATTCAGTATGGAAAACACCTTCTTTATCAGTACGTTTATAAGTATGAGCACCAAAATAATCACGCTGAGCCTGAATTAAATTAGCAGGCAATACAGCTGAACGATAACTATCGTAGTAAGAAATAGCAGCCGAGAAAGTAGGCGTTGGGATACCATTCTGCACCCCATACGAGACAACATCACGCAGTGCCTGCTGATATTCATCAGCAATTTTCTTAAAGTAAGGCGCCAACAACAGATTAGCAATATCCGCATTTTCGTTATACGCGTCAGTAATTTTTTGCAGGAATTGAGCACGAATAATACAACCCGCCCGGAAAATCCCGGCAATCTCACCGTAATTAAGATCCCACTGGTACTCATCAGATGCCGCTTTCAATTGCTGAAAACCCTGAGCATAAGAGACGATTTTACCCAAATAAAGCGCACGGCGGACTTTCTCAATAAATTCGGCCTTATCACCTTTAAATGGTTGTACATCCGGCCCGCTCAAAACTTGAGCCGCGGCCACTCTCTGATCTTTTAGAGAAGAAATATAACGTGCAAATACCGATTCGGTGATCAACGTCACTGGAATCCCTAAATCCAGAGAGCTCTGGCTGGTCCACTTACCCGTACCTTTATTTGCTGCTTCATCCAAAATCACATCAACCAAATATTGGCCTGCTTCATCTTTCTTATGGAAAATATCAGCCGTGATTTCAATCAAATAACTGCTTAATTCGCCATTATTCCAGTCAGTGAAAATCTCAGATAGTTCTTCATTGCTCAGATTTAGGGCATTTTTCAGTAAAGAATAGGCTTCAGCAATGAGCTGCATATCACCGTATTCAATGCCATTGTGAACCATTTTCACATAATGGCCGGCACCATCCGGGCCAATATAGGCCACACAAGGTTTACCTTCAGCTTTAGCCGCAATCTCTTGCAGAATTGGTGCCACCAATTTATACGCCTCTTTCTGGCCGCCAGGCATAATAGATGGACCTTTCAATGCCCCCTCTTCTCCACCGGAAACCCCGGTACCGATAAAATTAAAACCCTGCGCAGAAAGCTCGCGATTACGACGGATAGTATCCTGAAAATAGGTATTACCCCCATCAATCAAAATATCACCTTTATCCAGATGTGGGGTCAGTGAAGCAATAGTTTTATCGGTTGCTTCGCCAGCCTTAACCATGAGCAGAATACGGCGCGGTTTTTCCAGTGAATCGACAAATTCTTCGACCGTGTAACTTGGAACTAATTTCTTCCCCGGATTTTCGGCGATCACTTCGTCAGTCTTATCACTTGAACGGTTAAATATAGATACGGAATAACCACGGCTCTCAATATTTAGTGCCAAGTTACGCCCCATCACCGCCATACCGACAACACCAATCTGCTGCTTGGACATGAATAACTCCTGTCTGATGATAATTCTGCTCACCAATAACAATAATAATTAGTGTGCAATTTGTTAATGTGATCACATGTTAACTCAGGACGAGTCCTAATGGATAGTTATTGGTGCCATCGATACCGCTACACCCCATTTTTTGGAAAAAACTTCCTCAGATGAAAAATCAACTATTGAAATTTGATGAGTCAATGCCCATTATTCATTATTCGGCATGAGCCGTCATATTAAAAGGTAAAACAAACTGTATGGAATGGATCGCTGATCCGACGATATGGGCTGGACTGGTTACTCTTATCGTTCTAGAAATTGTCCTTGGAATTGACAACTTGGTCTTTATTGCCATTCTGGCAGATAAACTTCCTGAAAAACAAAGAGACAAAGCAAGAATTACAGGTCTAAGTTGTGCGTTACTGATGCGTATCGTACTGCTTTTTAGTCTTTCTTGGTTGATAACGCTAACTCATCCATTAATTACGCTTTGGGAACATCCATTTAGTGCTCGTGACCTAATTATGCTGATAGGTGGCCTTTTCTTACTGTTCAAAGCGACAATGGAGCTCAATGAACGGCTGGAAGGTAAAGATGCCCACTCAGGACAACAACGCAAAACATCTAAATTTTGGACGGTTGTCGTTCAAATCATTGTCCTTGATGCTGTATTTTCATTGGATTCAGTGGTGACTGCTGTTGGTATGGTAGACAACATCGGTATCATGATCGTGGCAGTCACCATTGCGATGTTCCTGATGATACTGGCAAGTAAACCGTTGACCACTTTCGTCAATGCTCACCCGACTATCGTTATTCTCTGTCTGAGCTTCTTGTTGATGATCGGTTTCAGTCTGATAGCCGAAGGTTTTGGTTATCGCATCCCCAAAGGTTACTTGTACGCCGCTATCGGCTTCTCTATTATGATTGAAGCCTTAAACCAATTTGCTCAATTTAACCGCCGCAGATTTCTTACTGCTTCCCGTTCACTACGTGAAAGAACAGCGGAAGCCGTTTTACGTATCCTGAGTGGTAAGCATGAAAATGCAGAATTGGATAATCATACATCCAATCTGATTTCTGATAATCAGGAAGTGTTTGATCCACAAGAACGTCAAATGATTGCCAGGGTTCTGGGCATGGCACAGCGTAACGTTAACAGTATCATGACTTCCCGTCACGACGTGGAGTACCTTGATATTCATGCACCAACCGAAAATTTGACGCAAATACTGAGTAAAAATCCTCACACACGCATTGTGGTAACAGATGAAGATATCAGTGACGAACCATTAGGTGTTGTCCATGTTATTGATTTACTGAATCAACAACTCAACCAACAGCCTTTTGATTTACATTCGCTGATAAAACAGCCTCTGATTTTCCCTGAACAGCTTTCACTACTCCAGGCATTGGAGCAGTTCCGCCAGGCACAAACTCACTTCGCGTTTGTTGTCGATGAATTTGGTTCTGTGGAAGGTGTGGTGACTTTGACCGACGTAATGGAAACTATCGCGGGTAATTTACCGGTAGATGGCGAAGAAACTGATGCCCGCCATGATATTCAAGCGACTGAACATGGTGGTTGGATCGCCAATGGTTATATGCCGCTGGATGATTTGATCCTTTATGTCCCTTTGCAACTGGATGAAAAACGTGAATATCAAACCTTAGCAGGTTTGTTAATGGAACATTCACAACATATTCCACGACAAGGTGAGCAATTACAGATTGATAATTACCTGTTTGAACCGTTGGAAGTGACCAGTCATCGAATTAATAAGGTAAAAATTACCCCTCTGGTGTCAGAGTAAAGAAAATAGAGAATAACCCAGTGTTATTGATCATTCATCGTATCTGCCATCACTGAGTTTTCCCTCTGAAACAAAATAAAACCCGGTCAGTTTAAACTGCACCGGGATTTTTTGGGCCTTTGCTATCAATAATATTATTCATTAATTCAACAGGATTATATTCATATATACCCAATGGATTTCAAGATGGATCGCGACGGCAAGGGAGCGAATCCCCGGGAGCATAGATAACTCTGTGACCGGGGTGAGTGAGTGCGGCCAACAAAGAGGCAACTTGAAAGATGACGGGTATATAACCCTCGCTTAATTACTGCTACGTTCAACCCAATCGTTAATAGCCTGTTTTACCTTGTTCTCCAACTCATTATGCAGCAATTGCTCAATATCCAAATTGTATTGCAGATTACTCCAATTACCGTAAACCCGAAGTGGTACTTTCATTTTTCGCAGACGACTCACCAATTCATTATCCTTGCCCCATCCTTGTGTTATCTGTACTTTTAAAGCGACATCAACATGTTGTTTAAGCAGATTAGTCTTACCCTGCCCATCAATATTCAGCAAATCGGATACCGCATGCAGTCGACTGATTTTTATATCACCTCGATTCAGTACCGCTTTAACATCAAGCTTTTTAGCGCGGGTGAAATTATCCATATTATCAGGGATATTCACTTTATCCGTTGCACGAGCAACGGATTGCTGGATTAATTGGGGGATATTTAATCCATACATTTTGGCATTAACTAAACTGAAATTAAGATCACCCTGCCAAATATGCGAAATCGCATAACCATCATATCCTTTACCAGAAAGATCCCCATTCAGATCGAATTTACCACTAAATGCCGGTGGTAAGGAAAAGGCTTTGAGTACGGGTTCCAGTTCTATATTCCGCAGTAAAGGTTTTGCGTGTAACTTAAGTTGATTACCCGTTGCATCTAAAATAACCGGAATAGAGAAATCACCACCAAATAATTTGCCATTCAGAGTAGAAATTTCAGCAGTACCACTATTATTTGTCGCTTTCAATATCAGATTATCGATCTCCATTCCTCGATAAACAAATTTGTCCGCATTAATAGTCAGATTGGCGTTAAAGTCATTTAGAAATGCAGCGCTATAATCAGGCGGGGCAGAGCTTGAAACGGCGATTACCGGTTTAGCTGAACTATTCTCTATCCGATAATAACGTTTAACTTCTGAACCCTCTTTAGGAAGCAAGTCCCATCCTATCAGATTATCTAAATTCAGTTTTTGGGAAGATAAATCGATCCGATAATCCGCATGAGCCCCCAATATTGCTTTTATACTGCCATGCAGTTCACTCTCATTAGCGGTGAAACTTAGCGTCTGTAAAGAAATTGTTTGCGGTCCATCTGTCGTCTCTTTTTGATAAACAGCATGTACTTTTCCTGAACCACTAATTCCTCCCGTAGGTATACCTGCGCCCTGGAGTTGGTAATCAAAGGAGTCAATATTACCCGCAACACGATATGGATAATCAGTAATATCGACATCTGCATTAAGATTAAAAGCCAAGTCTTGCTGATTCTTACTGACTTTGCTACTTAACTCTACGTTGATATGGTTTTGGTTATCTCGCTCCATTAGCAGATTAATATCGCGGACATTTAACTGCTCATGATCATCTCGCTGCCAAATAAGCAAACTATCCGCGACCTTAATTCTGGCGATATCAAGCTTCCAACCCTCACCCTTCGCAACAGAGTTGGCTGTACTCCCTGTTGGTGCAATAGGGCTATTCTCTTTTTTCTGCGACTGGCTCTCCGGGGTTACTCTCAATATCGCCCCTTTCAACATCACCTCTTTAACTGCAAGCTGATGAGAAAGAAGCGGCCACAACTCCACATCAAGACGCATATTTTCTGCCGTCACTATTGGTTGAACCGCTCCTGGGGCCGTTAATGACATACTCCCGGTAATGATGCTCAATTTCGGCCAGACATGCCAGCGCATACCATCTTGCAGGACGAGTTGGTAGCCACTCTTCTTTTGCACCTGCTTGACCATATAAGCCCGAAAGTCATTTGGGTTTACTAACATGACTAATGCTGCCAGACCGGTAATAATCACAACCAGCAAAATAATCAGTGTCGTCAGCAATCTCTTCATGACTTCCTCAGCTTTTTTTGTCAAAACAGTCAATGCAATTCAATAGCCGATAAAAATGTTAATCTTCATCAATACGGCTACCCACCGCACCCTGTTGGTTTTTATATTTCGCATCTTGACGACGGTTATATGGACGGTCAGCGGAACCAGACAATGGCTCAAAACTCAAAGCACCGATGACCATACCCGGACGTAACGCCAGAGGCAATTTACCAGAGTTATAGAATTCAAGAACAATTTGACCATGCCAGCCCGGATCAATCCGGTGTGCTGTCACGTGTACCATCAACCCAAGACGAGCAAGAGAAGAACGGCCATCAAGCCAGCCCACCAAATCATCCGGCAATGTGACAGATTCCAGCGTAACGGCCAATGCCAACTCGCCAGGATGGAGGAAAAAAACCTCATCGTCAGACAGAATTATTTCATCACTCATCACACGATCAAGCGCAGCACTGACCTCATCTTTCGGACCACTCAAATCAATATATGCCGCAGTATGACCACAGAAAACACGAAACTGATTCCCAAGGCGCACATCCGCAGTTGCCCCGTTAATGCGTTCAATCGGCGGACGTGGAGTAATGACCAATTTACCTTCATCAAGCCATTTAATAATGTCGCGGTCACAGAGTCGCATTATTTCCTCTCCAATACGATGCTGCTTATCAATTCAATGACTGACAAGCAAAGTTTTATACCCGTTATCTTTCAAGTTGCCTCTTTGTTGGCTGCACTCACTCGCCCCAGTCACATCGTTACCTATGCTCCCGGGGATTCGCTCCCTTGCCGTCGCGATGCATCTTGAAATCCATAGGGTACATTATTCGCAGAACTGACCAATTTTGGCTTTCAATATATCAATTGCTACTCGGTTTTTACCCCCGCGCGGCACAATAATATCTGCATATTGCTTTGATGGTTCAATAAATTGCAGGAACATTGGACGCACAGTTTTATGATATTGCTCAATAACCGAATCCAGAGAACGCCCCCGTTCATGCACATCCCGCTTAATACGACGCATAAGGCAAATATCCAGTGGCGTATCAACAAAAATAGAGAAGTCCATCTCCTGGCGCAAGCGCTTATCGGTCAATAATAGAATACCTTCCAGAATAATAACCCTTTTCGGTGCAAAATGAATCGCTTCTGGTTTACGAGTATGAACAACATAATCGTATTGTGGTAATTCAATTGATTCACCCATTTTCAGCGCTTGTAGGTGAGAAAAGAGCAGATTGTGATCCATTGAGCTTGGATGGTCATAATTAGTCTTATAACGCTCTTCCATTGATAGATCGCTCTGATCTTTATAATAGCAATCCTCTGGTATAATACCGATATTGTGATCACCAACTTGAGCGCGTAATTCACGATAAAGTGTATTAGCAATGAGACTTTTACCTGAGGCAGATGCACCAGAAATTCCTACAATTGTGCACTGATATGCTTCGTCAGCCATAATAGAGATAACCTGATTCTAGAAAAAAATGGGAACAAAGCACTTATGAGGGCTTTGTTTGGCGAGATTATAGGGAGTTAATGGTATCTGTTCCAGTGTAAACAAGAGAAGTCTCACTTTTTTCGAAGCGTTTCGCATAAAAATCATGTAACGAAGGAAATCGAACAAGCATATTTCTCCCCACACAAAATCTCCCCATACAAAAAGCGGGCAATGAAAACATCCACCACCCGTTATCATCAATCAAATACTTGCATTAAACAGCACGGAACGAAATTTCTGTTGGTATCTTCTCACCTTGCCAATACATCTGTGCTGAAATATTCGCGGCAATTTCGCGATAAATATCGGTAAATTCACTATCAGGATTACTGATAACGGTTGGCTGACCACGATCAAGATCTTCACGCAGTGAAATATGCAGCGGGATTTGTCCCAATAATTTACAGTGATATTTAGCCACCAATTTTTCTGCCCCACCCGTACCAAAAATAGGTTCCAGATGACCACAGTTACCACAAATATGCGTACTCATATTTTCAATAATACCCAATACAGGCACCTTCACTTTCTGGAACATGACGATACCTTTCATTGCGTCAATTAAGGCAATATCCTGAGGCGTTGTTACCACTAGCGCCCCCGTTACTGGGATGTTTTGTGACAAAGTGAGCTGAATATCACCGGTTCCTGGTGGCATATCGATAACCAGATAATCAAGATCCGGCCATAATGTATCCTGTAACATCTGCATCAATGCTTTACTAGCCATTGGGCCGCGCCATACCATTGCATTGTCATCTGTTACTAAATAACCAATCGAGTTAGTGGCAAGGCCATGAGTCATAATCGGCGCCATATGCTGCCCGTCCGGGGAAGTTGGGCGCTCTTTGGTGGTTCCCAACATACTCGGAACAGAAGGACCGTAGATATCTGCATCCAGAATACCGACTTTTGCCCCCTCCTGAGCCAATGCCAGCGCCAGGTTTACGGCAGTGCTGGATTTACCCACCCCACCTTTACCCGAGCTGACAGCCAAAATATTGCGGACACCATTAATTCCCGGCAAATCATTAGCGCGACGTAATGTGCTGATATCATGGATCAATTTCCACGCCACTGATTTTGCACCCGTTACCGCCTGTAATTTTTCCGTTGTCGCCGCTTTTAACGCCTTAAAACCGCTTTGCCAGACAAACGGCATCAGTAATTCAATGTGCAAGACACCATCAAGCATCGTGCAATGATGTAGGGCCTTCAATGTTGTCAAATCACGTTCCAGTGTCAGGTGTGTAAAAGTAGCAAGTATTTTTGTTACCTGAGATTTCAGCAGGTCAGGATTGGTCTGCTCGGGGGATTGTGAGTTCATCCCGGCTCCTTTAATGATTATCATTAGCTAAAAACCATCTCTCCATCATAACAGAACCCAATGCGTTCGGATAAAATTAGCGACAAAAACCCGCTGCCCGCTCACTGATTCAATTTTTATCCATTGACAGCCTCTAAAATATTCAGGTTCTAAAACGTATTGGATAAAACTCACTAATATTAAACCTTACCCTAGCGACAATTTTTTTGATCGGTTAACATCAAACTTCCTTTTTCACTTATTGGAAGTCAGATCCTTACTATGTCTCAAGTCGCAAAAAAATTATTGGTAACGTGCGCGTTGCCATATGCTAACGGTCCAATCCATCTCGGTCACATGCTGGAACATATCCAAGCAGATATTTGGGTCCGTTTTCAGCGAATGCGCGGCAAAGAGGTTCACTTTATCTGTGCCGATGACGCTCATGGAACACCAATCATGCTGAAAGCTCAGCAAATGGGTATTGCTCCTGAAGAGATGATCACAACGGTGAACCAAGAGCATCATCAGGATTTTACTGGCTTTTCAGTGAGCTATGATAACTATCACTCTACGCATAGCGAAGAGAACCAAACGTTATCAACCAAAATCTATCTCGAACTGAAAAAAAACGGTCATATTAAAAATCGTACTATTTCTCAGTTATATGATCCTGAGAAAAATATGTTTCTGCCGGATCGCTTTGTGAAAGGTAGCTGCCCGAAATGTAAGGCAGAAGATCAGTATGGCGATAACTGTGAAGTTTGCGGATCAACCTACAGCCCAACTGAGCTACTCAACCCTCGCTCTGCTGTCTCCGGCGCGACGCCAGAAATGCGTGAAACAGAACACTTCTTCTTCGATCTGCCCGCATTCAGTAACATGTTGCAAGCCTGGACCCGCTCCGGCGCATTACAGGAACAAGTTGCTAACAAAATGCAGGAATGGTTTGAATCCGGTTTACAACAGTGGGATATCACCCGTGACGCCCCCTATTTCGGTTTTGAAATTCCTGATGCACCGGGAAAATATTTCTATGTCTGGCTGGATGCTCCTATCGGCTATATGGGTTCTTTCCAAAACCTGTGTGATAAACGCGGAAATCTGAGCTTTGATGAGTTCTGGGCAAAAGATTCCACCGCCGATCTGTATCATTTTATCGGTAAAGACATTGTTTATTTCCACAGCCTGTTCTGGCCTGCCATGCTGGAAGGCAGCGGTTACCGTAAGCCAACCAACGTGTTTGTTCACGGCTATGTCACCGTCAACGGTGCGAAGATGTCCAAATCCCGTGGTACTTTTATTAAAGCCAGCACGTATTTGGATCATCTAGATGCAGACTGTTTGCGTTATTACTATGCAGCCAAACTCTCTGCTCGCATTGATGATATTGATCTAAATCTGGAAGATTTTGTTCAGCGTGTTAACAGCGATATCGTTAATAAAGTTGTTAACCTGGCCTCCCGTAATGCAGGCTTCATTAATAAACGCTTTAACGGCAAGCTGGCGGATAAACTGGCTGATCCGGCGCTTTACCAACAGTTTATTGATGGAGCAAAGGTGATTGCAGAAGAGTTTAATAACCGCGAATTCAGCAAAGCAATCCGTGAAATCATGGCACTGGCTGATTTGGCAAACCGTTATGTGGATGAGCAAGCGCCGTGGGTGGTGGCAAAAGAAGCAGGCCGTGATGCCGATCTTCAAGCTATCTGTTCAATGGGCATCAACCTGTTCCGCGTTTTGATGACTTTCCTGAAACCCGTTTTACCAAGTCTGGCAGAACGCGCAGAAGCTTTCTTAAATACAGAACTCACCTGGCGTGGTATTGAACAGCCGCTGCTGGATCATCAAGTTTCTACCTTTAAGGCCCTATTCAATCGCATTGATATGGATAAAGTGGACGCTATGGTTGTGGCATCTAAAGAGAGCATCAACACACCACAAAAAGTCAGCGGTCCACTGGTAGAAGATCCAATTCAGGACACCATTACCTTTGATGATTTTACCAAAGTTGATATGCGCGTCGCCCTTATTAAACAGGCTGATTTTGTCGAAGGCTCAGATAAGTTGCTGAAACTGATGCTGGATCTTGGTGGCGAAACTCGCCAGGTATTTTCGGGTATTCGCTCCAGTTATCCTGATCCAAAAGCACTGGAAGGCCGTTTAACCATTATGGTTGCTAATCTGGCACCACGCAAAATGCGCTTTGGTATTTCGGAAGGGATGGTTATGGCCGCCGGACCTGGCGGAAAAGATATCTTTTTACTCAGCCCTGACAGCGGCGCCCAACCCGGTATGCAAGTGAAATAATAGTTAATTTATTTCATTAATATTTTTACCCACGGGGATCAGTAATGGTCCCCGCTTTATTTTAATGTGAGCTTTGACATCCTTGTATCTTGGATTTATCCAGAGCATCACTTTCAACATGCCAGCGAGCAAGGCGTGAAAGTTGCCAGTAAATTAGAGTCTTCATTTCAAAATACTTGCTGCTTATCAGTAGGGACTATTACTGGGGCGACTGGTATCCAGCTTGTGTCTTAAGAATCGGTTTTCTGGGCAAACTTTTTCGTTAATTGTCGAACAAGGGCCGATAGAAGATAGATCTGCACCTGGATTTTTTAGCTGTTTTGTGTTGAACAAATCAACTACCGTACCTTGGTTTTGATCCTCTTTTATTGGTTAATTATATGTATATGTGACATGGAAAATTTCCATCTCCAGTATCCACTTTAGATTTTCTTCAATAAAAAGTAAGTTCAAAGTAGTTAATAAAATTATCACTAGTTATAGTGAGATAATTCAGTTAAATTATCATCGAATTTAGAATAGAATTGAAGTAAATCAATGTGTAGGAAAATTATTAGGAGGTTAGTATGGCCATACCGGCATATATATGGTTGCAAGATGATGGTGGTGCAGACATTAAGGGATCTGTCGATGTACAAAATCGCGAGGGTAGCATTGAAATCCTGAGTTTTAACCATAGTCTATATATTCCCACTGATAGTAGTACAGGAAAACTAACGGGTACCAGAGTACATGGTTCAATGAGTTTCGAAAAAGAATTTGATCGGGCATCTCCATACCTTTATAAAGCTGTTGCCACTGGACAGACGTTACAATCTGCCAATATCAAATGGTACAGAATAGACAATGCAGGTCAGGAAGAGGAGTATTTCCATATCCTTATGAGCGGAGTGAAAATTGTTTCAATTTCTCCAGTAATGCATAATATAAAAGATCCATCTTATCAACATCTTAATCATCTAGAATCCGTTGAAATCAGATACGAGAAAATTACGTGGAAATACCTTGACGGTAACATCATTTACTCTGATTCGTGGAAAGAGCGCTAAGAAATAACGCCGGAATATCCGGCATTTTACCGAAGTCTATTAAAGATCCGACTGGCGATTTTGTGTATAATTAGAGCTATCATTAAGAGTGCAAAGATGTCTATAAACAATTCAATCCAGCTATCCTCGTAATTTCCTCCTAACCAACCCAAATTTATCCTATTCAGGAAACGTTCTACCACACGATACACCTGATAAACAGCCAAGTTTAACGGAGTAATGAGCCGGAACGCTAGCAGTGCGATCAACAGGCATAGTAAATAACCAAAAAAGCTAAGAAACTTTACACGCACCAAAATTTGTATTCCCCGTAACATCAACTCTATCGTATGCCATCAATGAGCTGCCCGGTACTTTAAACTTATGGGTACGGAGCAGAGCGTTTCGTACGATATTAAAGTCAGAAACACGATAAAAGGTGATACATCCCCCAGGGCTAACGCATCAAAGCTCATTATATAAACAAACTCAAGGATTCGAATAAATAATCATCATTTAAACAACAGAGCCTGCGTTTATTTTCCATGCTTAACTTACGGGAT
>NZ_JBHFKT010000031.1:0-63835 GCF_042879335.1 Photorhabdus sp. RM96S
GTTGGCATGTTCTTTAACAGGGCGGGAAAAAGCGGCGGAGAAAAAGGCGGCTAAATCAAGGGGAAAAGTCCGCTAAACTGTATGATGGCGTCGGGATAGTCCCTAAGATCCTCTGGGATTGGCGGGTTGTGATCCTACTGGATACCATAAACGCAAGGCCCTTCGAACAGATGTTTATAATGCTCAACGTCCTACGGCTGGTCGTCATGCAACAAAACATATCAACGCAAAAGATATTAATGAAGCTAAAAATCTGAGTGTAGGTAAAGGAAGCTTAGATAAAAGACCTGAAGCATCTTATTTCCCGGAATATGCAAGTAAGGTAGCTGGCTTTGAGAAACAAGCTGCATATGGAGCTATTCGCAATGGCCATGCTTTTGACCACGGCGGAACTCGATTCATGTTCTATAAAAACCCTACCGGTCATGTTGGGTATAATGAAGGGCAATTAACCAATTGGGTAAGAATCGAAATGACGAATGCCCCTATTCCTACTATTCACAGTTTCCCGGCATCGTTGGAACAAGTCGGAAAATACATTCCCGGAGTTCGTTAATGAAAAAAGATATATGGAAGAATATTCAGCCCTTGAGAATACCTAGTAGGTGGGTAATTGATGTAAATAATTTCTATGACTATGAACCTACTAAAGAAAATATGGATTGGTTCTATGGATCAATTTTGATTAGTGGACATAATTCTCTTGATGGCCTTTGCTTTGATTCACGGTATGAACCAGAAGGAGATCCTAACGGTTTATTTGTATTAGATTTCTTTATTATAAAAACAAATAAAAAGACAGGAAAAACAGAAGAGGAAAAATTCCTAGGTAGTAAGCAAACAAGAGATAAAGCCAAGTTCATTAACATACTTGAAGAATTTATGTTTACTGGAAAATATGAATAGTTAAATTTAAAGCCGGAAAGATCCCCGTGATCTTTCCGCTTTGTTATTTTTATACTTAAAATAAATATCTTACAGGCTTGATCTTAATATATTAAATATATAATTTAAAATCATAAAAATATAAAATAAATAAGAAGATAAACAAAGAAATAATACAGAAAAATATAATATTCATTGTAAATATATACATAAGCTATATTTTAGTTATTTTATTCTGTTTTCTCCCTGAAATCGCAAAAAGCCGGAATCGCTTCCGGCCTGTTTCTTTCTTACCGTGGTGAATACCCGTGACACGCCAGTGCCGACTGGAGCCGCCCTATCGCGGCCTTGATAACCCAGGCTTCCGCATCATCAATCGCACAGGCGCGTATCTCCGCCCAGTTCAGCCGCTTCACCAGTTGGGCTAAGGCCAGCGCTTCAATATGGGTTAACTGAATATCCTGTAAATGTTCAATCGCTATCGTCATCTCATGCTCTCCCCTTAACCCGCAAAACCGGTTATCAGCGGTAAGAGTCCGGTCATCTCACCTTGTTCTTCCCCTCCGGCCCATGCACGCTACGGCTTCCTTCCTTTATTTGGAGACTGATATCATGAGCCGTAGCCGATATACCCCGGAGCAAAAACAACACCATGTGACCCAATGGCGGCACAGTGGCCTGACCCGAAAACAGTATTGTGAACAGCATCAGCTGAATTTTTCCTCTTTCCGCGACTGGATTGCCGACAGTAACAAAATGCGCCAACCTCTCAGCCAGACATTGCCCGCCCTCTTGCCGGTTTCACTCCAGCCTGACGACACGCACACCGTCACCTTGCATACCCCAGACGGCTATGCCATCGCCTGTCCATTGACGCTGCTGCCTGACGTGATGCGGGTACTGGCCCGATGCTGAAACCGCAACAGCTCTTTCTGGTGCGAGAGCCCGTCGACATGCGCCGGGGTATTGATGCCCTGACCCAGCACCTGGAGGGACTGAATTTGCGCTGGCAGGACGAAGCCGCTTTTGTCTTCTGCAACAAGGCCCGCTCCCGTCTCAAGGTCTTGCGCTGGGACCGACACGGCGTCTGGCTGTGTACCCGCCGTCTGCACCGGGCCCATTTTGTCTGGCCGAAGCAGGGCGAGCGCAGCTGGGTAATGACGCCCGCCCAGTTTGACTGGCTCATCCGCGGCATTCACTGGCAACAGATGACCCAACCCGTTCCGCCCGCGGACACTGGCACTGGATATGGAGCCTTACTTTTATTATCAGGGAACCGTTGATACTTTTCCTGTCTCCGCCCAGAAGAGTATTATGTTCATCACTCTAGACGTGATACCTGACGGCTTCCACAAAAGCCATAAAAGCCGGCGAAGCCTGTCGCCGGTTGGGATAATAAAGATGAAATCCCTGAAAATATGGGCACCAGTCCGCTAAGACTTCTTTTAGTGTCCCGTCGGCAATGTAGGGTTTAGTTAAATATTCAGGGACATAAGCCAGCCCTATACCATCCAGTGCGCTATTTAAAATATGAATAGTACTATTTGAGGTAAATTGACCATTGACCCGAATATTCAGCTTTCTGCCATCTTTTTCAAATTCCCACGCGTAAACGCCGCCAGCAACTGAATGACGGACATTAATGCAACGGTGGTTTGTCAGATCATGAGGAGATTGCGGAATTGGATGCTGCTCAAAATAGGCGGGTGTCCCAACTACGGAGAGGCGCCAGTCCGGGCCAAGACGTACTGCTATCATATCCTTACTGATAGCTTCGCCAAGCCGGATTCCGGCATCAAACCGCTCACTGACAATATTCGTGAAACCGTAATCGATACTGACTTCCACGTTAATATCAGGATATCTGGCAAGAAATCTGGCAAGCATGGGCCTCAGGATCATCTGTACCGCATCGTCTGAGCAAGTGATCCGAATCGTACCCGCAGGCTTATCCCGAAGCTCACCTAATCTTTCAATTTCAGCGTTAATCTGCTCAAAAAGAGGACCAATAGAATGTAATAATCTTTCCCCTGCTTCTGTCGGTGCGACATTACGTGTTGTACGGGTTAATAAACGTACCCCGAGTCTTTCTTCCAGAGCTTTAATGGTGTGGCTGAGTGCCGATGGCGTGACGCCCATTCTTGCCGCGGCCTTTGTAAAGCTTTGCTCCCCTGCCACTAACAAAAATGCTTGAAGATCGTCCATCTTGAAACCTCAATTGTTGAATTTTTCTCATAAAAGCATGCTAATTATAACGTCTAATCAAAGAAACATTATGCAATTAAGATCTACATGAGTTTGATTATCGCCATAGCTGTTTGGGATGCATAAAACACGTCATTCCGTTCTGCTATCAGATGAATGCCGGAGAAAAATGAAAACGGTTAATACTGATGTAAGATCATACACGCATTCAACCCAGCCTCCTGCATGGGGAGCGGTCTTTTCCATGGCTCTCTGTGTTGTTGTACTGATTGCGTCAGAATTTATGCCCGTCAGCTTGCTGAGTCCAATCGCACAGGACTTGCAGATGAGCCAAGGGCAGGTAGGTCAGGCTATTTCAGTTTCAGGTTTTTTTGCTGTGCTGACCAGCCTGCTGAATACTCCCCTGACAGGTAAATTCGACCGGAAAAAAGTGCTGCTGAGTTTCACGCTACTTCTGACAATATCCGGGATGATTGTGACACTGGCCGCTAGTAACGTGGAGTTCATGGTCGGACGGGCTTTATTGGGCATCGCCATTGGTGGTTTCTGGTCAATGGCGACGGCGACCGTGATGAGGCTGCTTCCACCTGATTCTGTTGCGAAAGGGCTGGCTCTGATAAACGGCGGCAATGCGCTGGCGGCGACCATTGCAGCTCCGCTGGGTAGCTTTCTGGGACAGTATATTGGCTGGCGAGGTGCCTTTTTTATGGTGATCCCACTTGCCATACTGGCATTTGTCTGGCAATGGCGGGGGATTCCTGCGATGGAAGCCAATAAGAAAAGCGAAGCAGTCAATCCATTCAGGTTGCTGAAAAAAACGCAGGTTGCCTTGGGTATGGCTGGCATTATGTGGTTATTCATGGGTCAGTTCGCTGTTTTTACCTATTTGCGACCGTTTCTGGAAACGATTACTGGCATCAGTGTTACTGAATTATCCCTCATACTCCTTCTGTTGGGTGCTAGTGGTTTGGTTGGAACATACTTCATCGGATTGTTATTAAAAAAACGGTTGTTTGCCTACCTGATTGCTATCCCTCTCGCGATGGCAGTGGTTGCGGTAGTCCTTACCATTTTCGGCAGTTCTGGCATGGCGGTTGCGGCGTTACTGGCAACTTGGGGATTAGTCGCCACGCCAGCACCAGTTGCTTGGGGACTCTGGTTGAGCCGCGTACTGCCGGATGATGCGGAAGCTGGTGGTGGCCTCATGGTCGCGACTATTCAGTTGGCTATTACGCTGGGAGCCAGTTCCGGTGGAGCAATGTTCGATGTCATGGGCTGGAAAAGTCCCTTCGTCTTTGGCGCGGTATTACTGTCGTTATCTGCCATTTTTACCTGGGCTGCACAGCATTCAGCCCATCCTGGCGTTATTGCTCATGGGTAAACATGGGTAATAGCAGAGAAAGCAGAGTTCGGGTTTATACGCCCAGGCAATGGTAGAGCGTGGTTTTGTCACTTTGGCTTGGGATGCATCCTATAACGGCGAGAGTGGCGGCGAACCTCGTTCGATTGCCTCTCCAGAAGCTTTTGTGGAAGACTTCAGTGCCGCTGTTGACTTTATTGGCACCCGCTCATTTGTTGACAGAAATCGCATTGGTGTCATTGGTATCTGCGGGAGCGGAGGGTTTGCACTCAGTGCTGCGGCTGTTGATCCTCGTATGAAGGCCATAGTGACTATCAGTATGTATGATATAGGCCGGGATCGCCGTCAGGGATTGTGGGACACAATGACCAAAGAGGATAGGGTCAAAGCACTTGAAGACATTGTTCAGCAGCGTTACGTCGAATTTGAAGGTGGACAGAAACGCTATGTTATAGGGACTCCAGAAGAAATTACCGCCGAGTCACCGGCTGTCGCTCGCGAGTTCTATGATTACTACCGGACGCCGAGGGGGTACCATCCTCGCTCAACAACAGCAATGTCTCTGACCAGTAACCCGGCATTAATGAATTTCTTTCCGTTCTCTCAAATAGAGGCAATCTCGCCCCGTCCGATTCTGTTCATTGCGGGTGAAAAAGCTAATTCCCGTTATTTCAGCGAGGATGCTTACAAATTGGCCGCTGAGCCTAAGGAGCTTTACATTGTTTCCGGCGCATTGCATGTGGACTTATATGATCGGACGAAATTCATTCCATTTGACAAGATTACATCATTTTTCACTGATAATTTAAAATAAGATAATAACAAACTAAAGGTGCATTTAGCGCCTTTAGTTCAAGCCGTTTGCTATCCCTTTCCCTATAAATGATGCGGAATAAGTTCATATTATCCTTGACTGTCCGTGACATATCCTAATCGATTCAGGTAATTCAGTATTTTTAATCAGTGATCAAATTAGTTTTAACTTGTACTGATCTTTTTTCTATTTACGTTAACGATATTATTTTAATTCCTTCTATTAAAATAATTCCTAATAAATTGTTTTTCAACTTAATCTTATATTTTGTATAATTTGTCGCATTGAATGATTTTTTAAATATTGAATAGGTCGCATTTTGGATTAATATCATGTCTATTATTTAAAATAGGCAGCTAATTTTCATGACATTTGCCAAAATAAAATTTTTTATAATTAAATATACAAGCGTTTAGTTTATATTTAAAAATACTTAATGTTGGTAGATTCACATAATAAATAAAAATAATGATTTCAATTTTAATAATGAAGCTCAGCGTTTGCCAATGAAAATTGCAGAAAATCAAATGAGATTATACCCTATGGATTTCAAGATGCATCGCGACGGCAAGGGAGTGAATCCCCGGGAGCATAGATAACTATGTGACCGGGATGAGCGAGTGCAGCCAACAAAGATGCAGCTTGAAAGATGACGGGTATAGTCAATTTTCTTAACTGGATAGTTAATTTTATATTAAGTTATCATCAAATTGTTCACTTCTTTTGTTGTTTTGGTTATCGGTTTACTCTGGTTTTTGAAAGTTAAATTCGGTCAAATTTTATTTTATATTTGAATAGATAAATTTCATGCGTTATTAATGAATAATTATTTATTTATTCGTTTCATCTATATGTAGTAGATTTAATTTATTCACTGTTTATTCCCTATTTATTCATTAAATGTGCATAGACAATGCATAAAAATACTTTTTGGAATTTTGAACGAGATCAAAAAGTATTTTTTTTGTGTACAACTTGTGTTGACTTTGTTAAGTGTGGGCAACAGTATCTGTCTAATGGCTGAGCAACTCTGTTTTAGGAAATAGTCATGGGATTAATAAGAATAATATTAAATAGATCCTGTAATCTTATTATCTTTAAGGCTTTTTAGGTTTCAGTTTGGTAAACCTTTTACTCGGCATACATTAAATAAGGTGTGTAAGTGTGAGATGAAAAATGATGCTGGGCATATTACTTTCTCTCGTCCGCGTACTCTCTATTTTAAGGGGAAATGATCTATGTTAGAAAATATTCAGAGAAGTTGGTTTGATCACTATATGGTGCCCTGTTTCTCTCCTGCTAAGTTCATACCTGTTCGGGCCAAAGGTTCGAAAGTATGGGATCAAGATGGTAAAGAATATATCGATTTTGCCGGTGGAATTGCCGTTAATTCATTAGGGCATGCACATCCTGAATTAAAGGATGCGTTAATTTCTCAGATTGATAAAATATGGCATATAGGTAATGGTTACACCAATGAACCTGTCCTGAAATTAGCAAAAAGACTCGTGGAAAATACTTTTGCTGATAAAGCGTTTTTCTGTAATTCAGGAGCGGAGGCTAACGAAGCAGCATTAAAGTTAGCCAGAAAATATGCCGCTGATAAATATGGAAAAAATAAGAATGAGATTATTTCATTTAAAGATTCTTTTCATGGTAGAACATTATTTACCGTTACAGTAGGAGGGCAGCCAAAATATTCACAAGATTATGCCCCTCTTCCGCAAGAAATTACGCATCTTCCTTATAATAATTTATCTGCGATCAGAGAACATATTTCTGAAAATACCTGTGCGGTTATTGTCGAACCTATTATCGGTGAGGGCGGTGTTATTCCCGCAGATCCTGCATTCTTGCAGGAATTACGTACCTTATGTGATCGTTTTCAAGCGCTGCTTATTTTTGATGAAATTCAAACTGGGGTGGGCCGTACAGGATACCTTTATGCTTATCAGGAATATGGTGTCGAGCCTGATATTCTTACCAGTGCTAAAGGTCTCGGTGGCGGTTTTCCTATCGGCGCTATGTTAACAAAACAACATATTGCAGCGGTTTTTCAACCTGGAACGCACGGTACCACGTTTGGCGGTAATCCTTTGGCGGCGGCAGTTGCCAATAAGGTGCTTTCTATTGTTAATCAAGCGGAACTGCTCACCGGCGTTTTACAACGTCATGATTACTTCATGGATAAATTATCGAAACTGAACCAGCGTTACCAAATATTCAGTTGCTTGCGAGGTAAAGGGCTGCTTTTAGGTGCTGAATTGGATAAGGCTTGGCAGGGTAAGGCGAAGCAATTAACTAACTTGGCAGCAGAGGAGGGATTAATTGCTTTGATCGCGGGTCCAGATGTGTTGCGCTTTGCGCCAGCCTTAAATATCGAATTTGCTGATATTGATGAAGGTCTGGTTCGTCTTGAAAGCGCCATCATGCAGTTTGTAGGTTAATAGTAAATCGAAGGTGACGTTATGATGCTTTTCCGAGCTGTCCGGCATAGTGACTTAAATGGGGTTCAGTCTTTATCTCAACGCGCGGGTATAGGTTTGACATCTTTTCCTAATAACCTGGAGCAATTATGTTCACGTATTACACGTAGCGTTGATACTTTTGAGGGAAAACTGACCAGGGCTCAGCAGGGATTCCTTTTTGTGCTGGAAGATACCAGCGTGAATCGGGTGGCGGGTGTCAGTGCCATCGAAGTGGCGGTTGGGCTAGAGGAACCGTTTTATAACTTTCGGGTACAAAAAACCATTCGTTCATCACGTGAATTGGGGATTTATAAATCTATTGAAACGTTGACTTTGGAACAAGATCAGACCGGTAACAGTGAATTGTGTACTTTGTTCCTTGATCCGGAATATCAGAAGGGAAGAAATGGGGCATTTCTCTCCAAAGCACGTTTTCTTTTTATCGCCGCATTTAGGGATATTTTTTCTAAAATTATATTCGCTGAAATGCGAGGGGTTGCAGATGAGCAAGGAAATTCCCCTTTCTGGAATTCACTGGGACAACATTTTTTTGGCATTCCTTTTTCCCAGGCAGATTACTTAACTGGTATTGGGTCGAAAACCTTTATTGCCGAACTCATGCCCCTTCATCCTATTTATATCTCCTTATTATCTGCTGAGGCGCAGAAGGTGATTGGGCAGGTCCATGAGAAAACAGTACCCGCGCGGGCAATTCTTGAAAAAGAAGGTCTTATCTATCAAGGCCATATCGATATTTTTGATGGCGGCGCTTTATTACAGGCTGAGATTGACCGGATACGTGCGGTAAAAGAGAGTCGTCTCATTTCTGTCAGTAAAGTCGAATCAGTGACCAGAGATGATGGTGTTCCTTGCATCGTTGCCAATCAGCAGTTTAGTGAATTTCGAGCGCTTTTATTGAATGTGGCGTGTGACAGTAATGAACTTTTTTTAACAGCCGCAGAGATGGATGCACTTCAAGTAAGCGATGGGGATCAGGTGCGACGGGTTAGTCTCTTTCCAAAGGAAAATTAAGCATGAATTATAAAGCACATTACATTGGGGGAAGATGGATTGAGGGGCAGGGTGAGTCGATAACTAAATTTTCCCCAATAGATCAACAGATTCTGTGGCAAGCTAACAGCGCTGATGCTTCGCAAGTCAGAGCCGCTTGTCATGCTGCTCGTGAGGCGTTTTATGCTTGGTCACATTTGCCCGCCAGTGAGCGGATTAAGGTTGTTCAGACGTTTGCGGCTTTGCTGAATGAGGAGAAAGAAACGCTTGCTCGTGTTATCAGTCAGGAAACCAGTAAACCGTTATGGGAAACTCGGACTGAAATACAATCCATGATAGGTAAAGCGGCTATTTCTATCGAAGCGTGGGAACAGCGTACCGGTGAGTCAGAAACGATTATGCCAGACGGCCGTGCCTTACTGCGTCACCGTCCTCACGGCGTGATGGCGGTTTTTGGTCCATATAACTTTCCCGGACATTTGCCTAATGGTCATATTATTCCCGCGCTTATTGCGGGTAATACGCTGGTGTTTAAACCGAGTGAATTGACACCGATGACCGCAGAAGAGACGGTGAAACTATGGGAAAAATCCGGTTTGCCCGCAGGTGTGCTCAATCTGGTTCAGGGAGCACGCAATACCGGGACAGCATTGCTGGAGGATAAGCAGATTGATGGCGTGCTGTTTACGGGAAGTGCCAATACTGGCTTTCACTTTCACCGAGTGCTTGGCGGTCAGCCAGAGAAGATGTTGGCACTTGAAATGGGGGGAAACAATGCATTGATCGTCGATAGTTGCGACGATATTGATGCCGCTGTTTACACCATTGTGCAGTCAGCGTTTATCTCCGCTGGTCAACGTTGCACCTGTGCCCGCAGATTATTGGTCAAAAATGGTGCGCACGGAGATGCGGTGATTAAGCGTCTGGTGGAGGTGACAGAGCGGATCGTACCATCCCATTGGGATGCCCAACCTCAACCGTTCATTGGTGGAGTCATTTCTTTACAGGCTGTGCAGAATCTATTGGAAGCTCAAGATCGGCTACAAAAATTGGGTGGTATCTCTTTGGTTTCGCTGGAGCAATGCCAGCCGCAATCAACGTTGTTGACCCCAGGGATTATTGATGTTAGCCAAGTCGCTGATGTTCCTGATGAGGAGTATTTCGGGCCGCTGCTCATGCTTATGCGTTATGACACATTTGATGAGGCGCTAGCAATCGCCAATAACACCCGATTCGGATTGGCTACCGGTTTAATTTCGCCGGATGCTGCTCTGTTCCAACGTCTGTCGGAAGATGCCAGAGCGGGCATTGTGAACTGGAATAAGCCGTTGACTGGGGCTTCCAGTAAAGCGCCTTTCGGTGGCATTGGTGCGTCAGGAAATTACCGACCTAGTGCTTATTATGCTGCTGATTACTGTGCCTGGCCGATGGCATCTCTGGTTACCGACGAACTCACTTTACCTGAAACACTTGCGCCGGGGCTTCATTTCCCTGATTAACCGTTTAACGGGAGAGGTTTTCAACTTATATAATTTTTCCAGGGGGATTTATGGCTGGTTTTGAAGCAAATTTTGATGGGTTGGTCGGCCTGACCCATCACTATGCGGGGCTTTCTATGGGTAATAAGGCTTCGATTAATAATAAAGACAGCGTATCTAACCCGCGTAAAGCCGCGCTGCAAGGGTTGATGAAAATGAAAGCGCTGGCTGATGAGGGGTTTATTCAAGGAGTGTTTCCTCCTCAACAACGCCCTAATATTCCAGCCTTGCGTAATTTAGGCTTTGTGGGCAATGATGAGCAGATACTGCATAAAGCAGCCAAATATTCTCCGGTGTTATTATCAAAACTGAGTTCTGCTTCATCAATGTGGACTGCAAATGCGGCAACCGTGTCACCTTCGGCGGATAGCGCTGATCAGCGAGTTCATTTCACGGTAGCTAATTTAAACAATAAATTGCACCGTTCGTTGGAAATAGAAACGACGGCCGCTGCGTTAAAAGCCACTTTTGCTGATCAAAACTATTTTGTCCATCATCAGGCTCTTCCACAACATGAAGATTTTGGTGATGAAGGGGCGGCAAACCATAATCGCCTTGGCGGTGATTATGATACGCCCGGCGTACAGGTGTTTGTCTATGGCCGTAGCGCATTTCGTGGCGGCCCAATGCCCAAATGTTATCCTGCGCGGCAAACATTGGAAGCCAGTGAAGCGATTGCGCGGTTGCATCAGCTTAATCCGGCACAAACCGTTTTTGTACAGCAAAACCCGGTCGCCATTGACAGTGGGGTTTTCCATAACGATGTGATTGCGGTCAGCAACCGAAATGTCCTTTTTCACCATCAATATGCTTATCTTAATCAGTCTCAGGTTCTGACTGAAATTAAAGAGAAAATGGCGGTGTTGGGACAGAATTTTGTCACGATTGAAGTACCTGCTGAGCAGATCAGCATCAAAGACGCGGTTGATTCTTATCTCTTTAATAGTCAGTTACTGAGTAAAACCGATGGGAAAATGGTGATTGTTGTTCCTGAAGAGTGCCGCCAACATTCCGCTGTCTGGGATTATTTGCAGTCGCTGAGTGCACAGACCTCTGCACCAATTAATGAAGTTCGTGTTTTTGATTTGCGGGAAAGTATGCGTAATGGCGGTGGCCCGGCCTGTTTGCGTCTGAGGGTGGTACTTAACGATGCTGAATTTCGCGCTGTTAATCCCGCAACATTGATGAATACGCAGCTTCACCAGCGCCTGACCAAATGGATAGCGCACCATTATCGTGATGAATTATGTGCTAGTGATCTGGCCGATCCCCAATTACTTCGCGAAGTTTATACCGCGCTGGATGAGCTTACGCAGATCCTGAATTTAGGATCGATCTATGAATTTCAGCGCTAAATTGGAGCAGATATGGATCTGTTAACGTTATTGCTTGAAAAAAAACTTGCCGACCACCTGATATTTCCAGAAACAATAAATGCGCATTGGCTGGCAGAAGGGGTACTGCAATTGATTCCCGATGAAGGGGGAAATCGGTCTTTGGTGATTTCTGCCGGTATTCACGGTAATGAAACCGCGCCTATTGAAATATTGATTCAGTTACTTGCACAGTTGGCGGATGGCACGTTAACACTAAAAAATAACGTGTTGATCATCTTTGGTAATTTGCCTGCGATGCGTGTGAATCGACGTTATTTACATCATGATTTGAATCGCATGTTTGGTGGCCGTTACCTGAATTTTCCGCTAGGAAATGAGCGATCACGTGCGGCTGAACTTGAAGACGTTGTGAGTCGCTTTTTTGCTGAACCTTTGGTGTCGTCGATAAATATTCGCTGGCATATTGATCTGCATACCGCTATACGCGCTTCTCACCATGAGCAATTTGCCTTGTTACCTGCTCAGAATCGCCCCTTTTCTGCTGAATTTATGCAATGGTTGCATGACAGCGATATTGATGCGCTGGTTTATCATCGTGAGAAAGCCGGGACTTTCAGCCATTTTCTGAGTGAAAAGTTTGGGGCGGATAGTTGTACAATGGAGATGGGTAAAGCAATGCCTTTTGGGGAAAATGATTTAACCAAATTTCAAAAAATTACGGATGCGCTTTATGGTTTAATTTCTTTATCGCCAATAACAGCACGTATTAAATCTGAGCTGAAACATTACCAGGTAATTAATTCCATTATTAAGAGTCACGACAGTTTTCAACTTCATATCCCCGCAGATACCTTGAACTTTACTGAATTGCCAGAAGGGTTTGAAATCGCCAGCCAACAAGATCGCCATTGGAAAATTAAATTTCCGGCGAAATTTATTTTATTTCCTAATGCTGAGGTTGCTAATGGATTAAGGGCGGGACTGTTACTTGCTTTAAATAAAAAATAATTAAATAAATAAGGCATTATTCCATTTTCTTCCTGAAGCCGTGGTAGAAAGATTTAGCAGTTTAATGCTTATCCTAATAGGCGTAATTGTTGCAGGCCGTTCTTATAAATAAACAGTGAACACGGACAGCGCGGAAAAACCGGAGCGTACACGTAGTACGTGAGGATTTTGAGCACTGCCTTGGTTCGCTCTTTATGGCAAATAAGGGCAAATAAAATAGCCTTATTGGGGTAGGCAGTTAATGACGGACGGGTATTATCATGAAAAAAAATAATAAAACTCAACAAAACCTTTCGGCAGAGAAATTTGCTGATACACAAACGCTTCATAGAGGGCTGAGTGCACGTCATATTCAATTGATTTCCATTGGTGGTGCTATTGGCACAGGTTTATTTATGGGGTCAGGAAAAACCATTGCTGTATCGGGTACATCGATCATTATTACCTATGCGATTGTTGGTTTTTTTGTCTATATGGTGATGCGGGCAATGGGAGAATTGCTGCTGACTAAACTGAATTATCGCTCTTTTGCTGATTTTGTATCGGATTATTTAGGTACCAAAGCCAGTTTTTTTCTCGGCTGGACTTATTGGATGAGTTGGATTGTCTCTTGTATTGCTGATGTTGTTGTGTGTGGCGGCTACATTCAATATTGGTTTCCCGGTGTTTCTCTTTGGGTGCCCGCATTTATAACGCTAGGTTTACTGGGTACTTGTAATCTTCTTTCTGTCCGCTTATTTGGCGAAACTGAATTCTGGTTCGCCATGATTAAGGTAATTGCGATTTTAGCGCTGATTATTATTGGCGTTGGTATGGTGATGGTAGGCTGGCAATCACCGGATGGTATGATCGCCTCTGTGAATAATTTGACTGATCCATCGGTATTTTTGCCAAATGGTATTTTTGGTTTTTTTGCTGGTTTTCAAATAGCGATTTTTTCTTTTACCGGTGTTGAGTTAGTTGGCACGATGACGGCAGAAACAAAAGATCCGGAAAAGATATTGCCGAAAGCAATTAATTATATCCCGATGAGAATTATGATTTTCTATATTTTCTCCATGTTGAGTATCATTGCCGTCACTTCTTGGGGACGGATCTCCGCTGAAACCAGCCCTTTTGTGACATTATTTGCCTTGGCGGGTCTGCCTGCCGCTGCCGCAGTGGTTAATTTTGTTGCATTAACCTCGGCAATGTCTTCTGCTAATAGTGGATTATATGCTTGTACACGTATGCTTTATGGCTTATCAACGGAAAAAAACGCCCACCGGAAATTTAAAATTCTTTCCCGCAATACGGCGATTCCTGTACATAGTTTGATATTTTCTTGTTTCTGTATGGTGGTTGGTACGTCACTTTTATTTATCGTACCGAATGTCATGCAGTTATTTACTATGGTATCAACCGTTGCTTCGATTATGGTGATTTATAGCTGGTGTGTGATTTTGATTGCCTATTTGGTTTATCGTAAGAATTACCCTGATGTGCATAAACGTTCAATCTTTAAGATGCCTTTGGGGGTGTTAATGACTTGGCTGACTCTGACTTTTTTCATTTTTACTATAGTGGTAATGGTTTTTGACCCGGATACCCTGGTCGCACTTTGTGGCACGCCTTTATGGTTTATTTTGTTAAGTATTTTATGGCGCGTAAAGAAGAAAAATGAGGCACAGGAAGAACAACGTTATCAGATATCAAAAGAGAGTTTTCGTTCATAGACAGGAATGAAGAAATAACGAATTGAAACAGATAGGAAAATGGCTTTAATGGCGATTTCATATTAGCCGAAACGGCTCATTTGATTGCATGATATTCAACGGATACCAAACAATTAACTCAGGTGATAATCAAATCGTTTGGCGGGCCGGGACTTGCCTTTGCAGATATTTTAGTCAAAGTTGCGTTATTTCTTTTGACCTACTTACGATTGAGAATTTGTTAAACCTCATGACCTCGGTGCTTTTATTAAATTTTTAAATTAAATTTATTGATGATTTATTTTGTTTTTCGTCAAATTTTTTAATTTATTTTGAATCGTTCACCGATAATGTTCGATAGACAGGCTGGACGTCTGTCATAAAAAAACATCACGCTAAATAATGTCAATAATTAGCGTAGGGCAGCAGCATGACGTGGCTTGAATATGAGCACAATGATATGTTTGCAAAATGTAATTATGTAAATGGAATAGACTGTTATTATTGGTTTTTTGTGAGTTTGGCTAAAATAGAATTGATGGGAATCATGATATCGGCAGCGTTGATATTTGGCTGTTAAATGACCGTTTTAGTCAATGCCTTTGGTCTCTCTACAGCAAGGATATACAACATTAATCTTGGCTATTAGTGTATATTAAATAGTACAGGGTATAGATTAAACATTAACATTACTAATTGTTTGATAATAGATTATATGTAAATATATAATCTATTATCAATTGTCTACTGATAATTGATAACTGTTGTGGAGGCGGATGTTCATAGTGAGTGAAATTTAACGATCCACCAGGAAAATCGAAATGGGTCATACAGTTTCCAGAGCTATAACACAGCCTTTAAATTGCTAATAAAATCAATAATATTAATATAGGCACATATGCAGCAAATTAACATCTCAAACAGCCACCGTTTGGTTCAATCTGAGGCTGAGCTACTCGACCTTATTCTTGCCGAAGTAACTAATACTCCACATCCGGATCTCGTCATTATGGCAGGGCATTTCATGCTCTTTCTTGATGAAGAGCGAGGATGCCTTGTTCCGGGAGTCATCGAAGAAAATACGGCTCCTATGCGAGAAAAAATTGAACGACGCGTAGGAATTTTTCCAGGATATACTTGGGAACTTGGTGTTCGAATCGCAGAGCAGCTTAAACATCAATTCGAAGCGATAAAATTTCTGCTGCTCATCAACGATTGGCAATATGTTTCGCGCGACAGCGGGCCAGCATCTGAACTAAGACGTGCCTTCTATGAACAATTCTCCGCGCTTCCGGCCTCGTACAAATCTATCCTAGAGCGCAGTGGGCAATTTTCTGAGCAAAACATGCTCGCAAGCCGGAAACATCCTATTGCCTATCCGGAGACTTGGCTGAAATACCGATTCCAGAAAAGCGCCGATAAGTTGGTCAAAGCAGGGCTATTAAATCGCCGCGTTTTCGACAATGGCCCTGATGCCGGAACTGAAATTTCTCTTGTGGACGAAAACGGCGATTATCGACCCCTCATTACCTGCGGCGTTACCGGATGTGCGGGAGAGATCACCGAGATGATCTCCGAGGTCTACAACGCGCAACATCGTCTTCTGGTGATCTTCGCCCCCGGCGAATGTTTCCAACCGGTCAAAACAGGGGTAAGCACCGCGCTCTCTCTGTATGGGCTTTCGGGCATGAAGGTGATTGTTGCGGACCCCGGTGGAAGCGGAGAGATGCAGACACAAGAGATCTACTCGAAGCTTGTTAACGTTGCCGTCTTCACTTCCTGATGGGGAGTCGCTATGAATGTTAATGAAAACCCGACTGGCGTAATCTATCTGGATCATTGTGCTACGACACCATGCTTTCCTGAGGTCGTCGACATCATGCGATTCTATATGGAGCATGAATTCGGTAATTCTTCCTCCGCCCATGTGATGGGGCGTCGCGCCCGGCATGCGATAGAGAATGCCGCCCAACAAGTTGCGTCTCTCATCGGTGCTCGCCCAGAGGAGATCGCCTTTACATCGGGGGCCACAGAAGCCAACAATATTGCGCTTTTTTCAAGTTTTGCCCATAACGAATGCGCTCCTGCGGGAGCGCTACTTTGCCCTATCGACCACAAATCTGTGTTACTCGTCGGTAAGGAGTTGAGCCGTCGGGGGCTTGCTGTCGAGTACATGTCAGTTGCCGCCAATGGCCGGGTACAACCGGAAGATGTCATGACTAAACTGACCGCCGACACCCGTATCGTCAGCGTTGCTCATGTGAATTCTGAGCTGGGTACAGTTCAGCCGGTGGATGAAATTGCTGCAATCACGCGTCGGTCAGGCGCTTGGCTACATGTGGATGCCGTCCAGTCTGTCGGCAAAATTCCCATGAACGTCAAGGAAACTGGAATTGATATGCTTTCGTTTTCCGCCCACAAAATGCGGGGACCGAAAGGCGTTGGGGCACTCTTCGTCGATGCGCGTGTTGCGGGGCATTTGAGGCCCTTCATCTATGGCGGCGGCCAGAATCATTTGCGCAGCGGTACCTTGCCAACGCCGTTGATTGTCGGGTTTGGTCTTGCGTGTCAGATGATTCAGTCAACCCTTATGCAACGCCAGGCAAAAGTCACTGCATTGAGAGACTATTTTATTACTCGCCTTCGTCAAAGGGTGCTGAATGCCGTGTTGAATACCGATATCTCTTGCAGTTCCCCATACATCGTGAACGTTCAGTTCGAAGGTATCGCTTCGGAGGCGCTAATATCCGGGTTGCATCAGGTGGCTATATCGTCAGGTTCAGCCTGCAATTCTGCGGAACTACAGCCTTCACACGTGCTCACTGGCATTGGCTTGAGCTCGGCTCAGGCTAATGCGTCGGTTCGGTTCTGTTTTGATCCGGATCTCGATAATGCGATACTGGATGCCGCAATTGAACACCTTGTCTTCCGATTAAATTCTATTCGCTAGGAGCATTATCTATGACTATGCAAACTTCCTCCCCAAGCCCTGGCACTGGTTTTTACGAACGGGCTTTCGGTAGTTTCTCTGCGGAAGCGGTATCTGAGGTACGCAAAGAGACCTATGGCGAAGACCTGGGGCAGAACAACTGGTCCTCTGCTGATGAGTTTAGAAAGTTCTCCCAATGGCTTCAATTATCTGACAGCTCGCATGTGCTGGATGTATGTAGTGGGTCTGGAGGGCCGGCTCTGTTTTTGGCAAGGACCAGCGGCTGTAGCGTGACGGGGGTTGACATTCATCCTCATGGCCTCCTTACCGCCCGGCAACTTGCGGCAGATTTCGGACTGGAAGATCGAAGCCACTTCGTCGACAGTGATGTTCGTCAGCCTCTGCCATTTCCTGACGGCACTTTTGATGCATTATGGTGCATCGACTCAGTAATTCATATTCCGGATCGATTGGCCTTGCTGCGCGAATGGTGCCGGCTACTGAAACCGGGCGGACGGTTCTTGTATACCGATCCTACTTTGGTAACGGGTATGCTGAGTAAAGACGAAATCGTGATACGTGGCATGCCGGGTTATTTCCTCTATAGCCCGCTTGGGTTGAACGAGCGTTTAATCAGCGAGGCGGGTCTTTGCCTCGAAAGGCAGGTGGATCTTACCCAAAGCGTTGTTGAACTTAGTGAGCGCTGGCGTGCCGGGCGTGAGAAGCGCAGGGAGCAATTTATTGCAATAGAGGGTGAAGAAGCGTTCGAGCGGATGCAGAATTTCTTGTCCACCACACAATTAGTCTCAATCGAAAGGAGGCTGTCGCGCATGGCCTTTATTGGTTATCGCCCGTAATATCTCTTACCTCTTTGCCTTATTGGGCAAGGAGGTATCTTACGCATTTTATCTGAATAATGGTGTTAACCTTCGGTCAGCTCTCAACTTTACTGTTTCTGGTTAGACGACACATCATGTCTGCTATTCTCCAGATTTCCTTAAATAAATAATTATTAGTATTTATTATCAATGGAGCTTTTATGAATTATTGAGATATTATTACAATGATGAGATAATATTCTTTAGATTATTATGGTATAAAAAAACGAATAATTATTTTATCTTTTCTATTGTTGTAGTTATTTTTATTTTATGTTGCTGGTATATTATTGTCATGTTGTTTTTTATATGTAAATGACATATTTTTTAATTTAATTATATTGGAATTTGTTTTTGTTTTTTACAGTTAAATAATCTACCTTGTTTGCGACAGATGATAACAATGAAGATTAATATATTGGTTAATTTATTATATATTGTCTGTAATAGTGTTTTTAAATCAACATATAATGATGAAATCTATTTTCATTTAATTAGATATCAAAAAAACAAATAAAGCAAGGATAAAAATATGAGTTTTAATAAAAAGGTTTTACTTATTTCCCCGCTTTTATTAGCGATGAGTAGTGTTAGTATGGCATGTATGAAAGATCCGGAGAACATTAGAAATCAGGTAAAAGATGCAATAACTGCAAATGGATTGGCAAAAACCAAAGTAATGTCTTTATACACAAATTGTGTTCTTAGAGTTAAAGACAACACACCAAATAAACTTACGCTAAAGAGTAGTAAAACCTCAAATAGTGATAATGAGGCAGAAAAATCGATGTACTGGTATCGAGGAATGGAGATAAAGGAATATCAAACATTTGATAAGAATAGGAACGAGAAAATTTCTTGCGTTCAAGAAAACAGTTTCTGTGGAATTGCGCCTCAATTCACTTACTCACAAAGTTATCTAACGAATAAAAAACCAGGTGTTGTTATTGAATTTAAGACGGAAAAGGCTGGCTGGTTATATAATGACTTTACAACTAAACATGGATGTAAGACTAAAGCTGAAGGTGGAGGAACGTATGGGCTTGGTGTAACAGGAACATCGGCAAGTTGTGATTCTGCATATAAGCAACGCGGAATAGGAAATATATTTAATGAGTGGTTATCAAAGAATAAAGTACAAGCCCAAGTCGCGTATGTATTATTAAAGAAACAGAAAAAATAAGCTTATTTGTGCTGAAACCATGCAATTATCAATCTTGAATATACGCAGATAACTATAAAGGTAAGGTGCCGCATATATGCGGCACGATTAAATTGTTTTTTGTATTTAATTGTGTTCAGTTAGATAGCAGAAAAATTTTCATTGAAAAATATTTTACAATAGTGATAAATAATTATTTGATTTTTATGTATTTTATAATCGAGCATAATTGCAATCTTGTGAAGGTTATTTAGATTGTTATGATATAAAAAATCAGTGGTTATTCTGTTATATATATAACAGTGAATGTTGATAAGTTGCTTATTTTATATATTGTTGAAATTTTTCTATATTTGTTCTTATATGTTTAAGTAAGATATTTTTTAGTTTAATGATTCTGTAATTTGTGTTTTTTAATTTAATAACCTATCCTTACTTAAGGAAGGAAATAATAATCGATTGAATTAAATGATTTATATTGTAATGCTCTATTGTTATTAATTTATTATTTACGACTGAATTGTGATTTGAATTATTATTTATGCCGTAAATTAAATATTAACTTAATAATAACGAAATTTATTTTTGTTCCATTTCGTGCTAAAACCATAAATCAAGTAAGGAAAGAAATATGAATTTGAATAAAAAGGTTTTCTTTATTTCTCCGTTTTTATTAGCTATGAGTAGTTTCAGTATGGCTTGTATGCAAGATATGGCGGAAATTAGGAATCAGGTAAAAAATGCAATAACTGCAAATGGATTGGCAAATACCAAAGTCATGTCTTTATATGAAAATTGTGTTCTTCGAATTGAAGTCAACACAGATTATAAATTTACACTAGAGAGTAATAAAACTGTAAATAGTGATAATGAGATAGGAGAATCGATGTACTGGTATCGAGGAATGCATATAAATGAATATCAAGGATTTGATAGGAATAGGAATGAAAAAATTCCTTGTGTTCAAGACAACTCTTTCTGTGGAATTGCGCCTAAATTCACTTACTCAAAAAGTTATCTATCCAATGATAAACCAGGTGTTGTGATTGAATTCAAAACAGAAAAGGACGGGTGGCTATTTAATGAATTCACAACTGAACATAAGTGTGAATATAAAGGGGAAGCTGGAACATTATCGTATGGGTTAGGTAAAAAAGGATCGAAGTGCAAGGCTCCTCCTCAATATAATACAGGAGTTGAATTTAATAAATGGTTATCAACGAATGAAATACAAGCTCAGGTTGCTTATGTATCATTATCGAAAAAGCTCAAAAAATAGGACTTAACATCTATTCTGTTACCCTGTAATTATTAACCTTAAATTTTTTCAGATAAATAAAAAGGCTGAATCCAGTGAAGTACAGGATTCAGCCTTTATCAGTCATTAATCTGCTACGGATAAGAAACGGTTACGCTTCTCCTTGTACCGATTGAATCGCAGTCAGTACAACAGTGTAAATGATATCGTCTACCAAAGCGCCGCGGGACAAATCGTTCACCGGCTTGCGTATACCTTGCAGTATTGGCCAGCAAGGGCTGGTTGGAAGAAGAGTATAATTATGAAATAACTTCTTTAGAAAATTAGTAAATAAAATTTTGTATTATTTAGTGATTATTGTATATCGGTTATACTGTGTTTTTAATAAATAACAATTAATAAGCGTAAGAAGTTATAAAAAATAAAAATACAACTTTGATTTATAATTTCATTAAAGTCACAAAATATAATAATATAGAATCTTAAAGTGTGTTTTTGTTCTGGTAATTACTTTAATAACTGATAATATAGTTTAAAATACATAATTAAATTAAATTAAATTAAATTAAATTAAATTAAATTAAATTAAATTAAATTAAATTAAATTAAATTAAATTAAATTAAATTAAATTAAATTAAATTAAAATAACTAAAGGTATAAAAATGGAATGTAATCTAGCTGTAGAAAAAAATAAAAAGATGATTTCATCGGATACTGTACAAAAAAATAAGGAAATTAACTTATTTATATTTAATGAACATCAAGCTAACCTGCTTCACTATTTTTCCGAAGATATTGCTAAACGTGGTGGTCCACAGGTTAGCGGAATTAGAATGATTGTGGTACAAGCTGGTATTGAATTAAAAAAAATATTTTCAGAAATCCAACAAGAAGTGATTAGAGTATATTCTGATGGTTTAATGTCCGCTCTAGTTTTTGAAGGGATGAAAAAAAGTTACCAATGATATACTCCCTGATAAATTACCCTCGTTTTCTTCACTAGATAATCAATATGCTATCCTTTATTTGGCGGCTCGTAATCAAATCTTACTGGAACTTGTTGAACATAGAGCTTTTGCATATGATATTGAAAATTATGGTAAAATAGTGCGTCTGGTTGCTCATTTTAAAGAGGGAGGTTTGCAGGATATTGATTCTGAAAATAATAGAGTAGAATTAAGTTCTCATTCAGGCTTATCCCTTGGCCCTCACACCGAAGGACCATATTGGAGCGCAGTGAAAGTTAAAAATAGTCACTCTCCTTCACCGTCTTCTTTGATTTTATCATCAATGTGGAATCCTCTAATGGAACCTACATTTGTTATTCCAATGCCTGAAGTATTAGAAAGGGTAGGTGCAACTAATGTTTTGGCACTGTCGTCATACAACTTTAATTTTACATATAGTGACTCTTATGCCGACGAAAAGGGAGAAGATGGTAAGGGGGTATCTATAATAGATTTTAATGAAAAATTCTCTTTCTCTATCCGATATAACTCCTACCGTTTTTCTGTTGATGAAAAAGCCTCAGATGTTGTCAAGAAAGCATATGAAATATTTTGTCAGGCAGTTAACGATGCTATACCGTATCGATATGTATTAACACAGGAATCTGCAATTGCTATTAATAATTATCGAGCATTACATTGTCGGGATATAGTAAAGGATAATCGTCGATTGTTAGTTCGGTTGTTTGGTCTTGCAAAATATGCGGAAGGAGTTGTTATCTCAGATGATCCTTTATTGCTTAAAGGCTAAATAATTACTCGTTGTATTATTACAATGAAATTTAATAAAGTATAGTTATATTTAATTTTTTGTAATGCTATATTAAATGGCACTTTTAAAGTTCTGCACTAATACTTTTTGGTTTTTTTGATCGGATTTGTAAGTATGTCACATTCTTTTGCAAAAAGGGTTGACTGAGTGTGAAGTACAATCATGAAATTCTATTGAATAGCTTGCATTATTAATAATTTAAGCTATTTTAAAACGTTTAATAATATGTGGAATCATTATGGAATGGGACCTAATAGGCATACTAGCGACTATTGCTTTTTTGGCAGGTTTTTTTGATGCAATAGCTGGTGGAGGAGGATTAATAACATTGCCCGCGCTATTTCTAGCAGGAATAGAACCTATCAGTGCTATGGCTACTAATAAATTTCAAGCAACTTCAGCTAGTATATCAGCTACTGTAACTTTTGCGCGTAAAGGGTTAATTGAGTGGAGAAAGTCAGTATTTTTAATAATTTTTAGTGTATTAGGAGGAATTAGTGGTGCATTATTTGTCACTGTGGTGAGTAAGAGAATATTAGAAGCTTGTGTGCCAATATTATTAATTGTCGTCGCAATTTATTTTATCTTCGCTCCGAAACTTAGTGGGATAAGTAATAGGAAAAGAATATCTGTATTGTTATTTTCATTTTTAGTCGCCCCGATACTTGGTTTTTACGATGGCATTTTTGGCCCAGGAACGGGTTCTTTTCTCATGATGAGTTTTATGTTCTTCTGTGGCCTTGAGATGATGCGGGCAATGAGTTTTACTAAATTAGCAAATGCTTCATGCAATATTGGTGCATTGTTTATTTTTATCACTAAAGGCGTCATTATATGGCCGTTAGCCTTAGCAATGGCTATCGCGTCCTTTGCTGGAGCACAGTTAGGAGCTCGTTGTGCTGTTAAAATAGGCCCTCGTTTAATAAGGCCGATGCTGATATTGGTATGTTGTGTGTTAGCGATTAAACTTATTAGTACTGAAAATAACCCGCTACGGATTATGATCCTTAATCTTCTATAAATTGTACTGAATTAAAACAAATCACCAGGCGGACTGAATTGTGTCCAATTTCATCAATTAAGATTGGTGTAGCATTTATACCCTATGGATTTCAAGATGGATCGCGACGGCAAGGGAGCGAATCCCCGGGAGTATAGATAACTATGTGACTGGGGTGAGTGAGTGCATCCAACAAAGAGGCAGCTTGAAAGATGACGGGTATATAGTGCAGAAGAATAAATTCAAAGGTCTGAACCTTATTAAGGAGGTCAGACCTTGATTAATTTAAGTGGGGCGCGTGCAAGAAACGGTTACGCTTCCCCCTGCGCTGATTGAATCGCAGTCAGTGCAACGGTGTAAACAATATCATCTACCAGAGCGCCACGGGACAAATCGTTCACCGGCTTACGCATACCTTGCAGCATTGGCCCGATGGAAACCAGATCCGCAGAACGTTGTACCGCTTTGTAGGTGGTGTTACCGGTGTTCAGATCAGGGAAGATGAATACGGTAGCTTGACCGGCAACCGGTGAGTTTGGTGCTTTGGATTTCGCTACGTCTGCCATGATTGCGGCGTCATATTGCAATGGGCCATCAATGATCAGATCTGGACGTTTTTCCTGCGCCAAACGGGTTGCTTCACGAACTTTCTCAACATCACTGCCTGCACCGGAGTTGCCGGTAGAGTAGGAGATCATGGCAACACGCGGTTCAATACCGAATGCTTTAGCTGAATCCGCCGATTGAATGGCGATTTCAGACAGTTGTTCAGCAGTCGGATCTGGGTTGATTGCACAGTCTCCGTAAACCAGAACCTGTTCTGGCAATAGCATAAAGAATACGGATGATACCAGCGAGCTACCCGGTGCAGTTTTGATTAACTGCAATGGTGGACGGATGGTGTTTGCCGTGGTGTGTACCGCACCGGAAACCAAACCATCAACTTCGCCCTGTTCCAGCATCAACGTACCCAGAACAACGTTGTCTTCCAGTTGTTCACGCGCAACGACTTCGGTCATGCCTTTGTTTTTACGCAATTCAACCAGACGTGAGACATAACGCTCACGTACAGCAACGGGATCAACAATTTCAATACCCGCACCCAGTTCTACGCCTTGAGCCGCGGCAACACGACGGATCTCTTCTGGATCACCCAGTAGAACGCATTGTGCGATACCGCGATCAGCACAGATAGATGCCGCTTTCACAGTACGAGGTTCGTCACCTTCCGGCAGAACAATGCGTTTGCCCGCTTTGCGCGCCAGTTCTGTTAATTGATAACGGAATGCGGGTGGAGAGAGGCGGTGTGGGCGCTCAGAGTTTGCTGTCAGGGAGTCGATCCACTCTTTGTTGATATGGTGTGCGACGTAGTTTTGCAGTTTTTCGATGCGTTCACGGTCATCCGCCGGGACTTCCAGGCTGAAACTTTGCAGGCTCAGGGAAGTCTGCCAAGTGTTTGTATCAACCATAAAGACTGGCAGGCCAGTGTTGAAGGCACGTTCACACAATTGCTTAATCGGCTCGTCGATGGCATAGCCACCGGTCAGCAGAATTGCACCGATTTCAACCCCATTCATAGCCGCCAGACAGGCTGAAACCAGAACGTCTGGACGATCAGCCGAAGTGACCAGCAGAGAACCGGGACGGAAGTGCTCTAACATGTGTGGAATGCTGCGTGCACAGAAAGTCACGGATTTCACACGGCGGGTTTTGATTGCGCCTTCGTTGATAATACGGGCGTTCAGGTGTTTTGCCATATCAATGGCTCGGGTTGCAATCAGGTCAAAACTCCACGGAATGCAACCCAGGATTGGCAATGGGCTATTTTTGAACAGCGTGTTCGGATCGATGTTAGATACGATGGCTTTTGAGGATTCATCAAAGATCTCTGACAAATCCGGACGGGTACGGCCTTGATCATCAACCGGCGCATTCAGTTTGTTGATAATAACACCGGTAATGTTCTGATTTTTGCTGCCACCAAATTCAGCACGAGCCAGTTCGACACGTTCTTTCAACTGTTTCGGGGAATCATTACCTAGCGCCAATACGAATACGATTTCAGCGTTCAGGGTCTTGGCAATTTCATAGTTGAGAGATTGGGCGAATGAATGTTTGCGGGTTGGAACCAGACCTTCAATCAGAATGACTTCTGCGTTTTTGGTGTTTTCGTGGTAAAGAGCCACGATTTTTTCCATCAGCACATCTTTCTGATTGGTTGTCAGCAAAGATTCCACATGCGCCATGTCCAGCGGTTCAGCGGTCTTTATGCTGGAATGAGAGCGGATGATGGTGGTGGTTTGATCTTGGGTGCCACAGCAACGGGGTTGGGCGATAGGTTTGAAAACACTCAGGCTGACGCCTTTTTGCTCCATTGAGCGGATTACACCTAAACTAACACTGGTCAAGCCGACGCTGGTGCTAGTAGGGATTAACATAATTGTACGGGACACGGAAACCTCTTTACGGTTGCTCGTTGGTCAAAAATAGTACCGCCAGCAGTGGCTGGCGGTGGGTAAAGTGATTACGCGGTCAGGCGCGCTGCATCTTGAGCGATCACTAATTCTTCATTGGTTGGGATCACTAAAGCAGGACGGCTGTTGTCGGTAGTGATTGCACCGGATTTACCGAAGCGAGCTGCCAGGTTACGGTCGTGATCGTATTCGAAACCTAACAGAGCCAGTTTTTTCATCACCTGTTCACGAACCAGTGCGGAGTTTTCACCAATACCACCGGTAAAGATAATGGCATCCAAGCGGCCTTCCATCAGTGCGGAATAAGCACCAACGTATTTAGCCAGACGGTGGCAGTAGACATCCATAGCGCGTTTAGCATCGGCTTTGGTTTCATAGTTATCTTCTATATAACGGCAATCACTGGTGACTTCGGTCAGACCTAGCAAGCCAGATTCTTTGGTCAACAGTTTGTTGATTTGTTCAACGCTCATGCCCAGTGAATCATGTAGGTGGAAAATGATCGCCGGGTCGATGTCACCACTGCGGGTACCCATTACCAGACCTTCCAATGGTGTCAATCCCATAGAGGTGTCAACACACTGACCATTAACGATAGCCGAGATAGAGCCACCATTACCCAAGTGGCAGACGATAACATTCAGCTCTTCAACCGGTTTGTTGAGCGTTTTCGCCGCTTCACGGGAAACGAAGAAGTGGCTGGTTCCGTGGGCGCCATAGCGACGAATGCCGTGCTCTTTATACAGGTTGTATGGCAGGGCATAGAGGTAAGCCTCTTCTGGCATGGTTTGATGGAAAGCGGTATCGAATACAGCAACGTTTTTGTCAGCCAGGTGTGGGAACCCTTTTTTCGCTTCTTCAATGCCAATCAGGTGAGCAGGGTTATGCAATGGCGCGAATGGAACCGCATCTTTAATCCCTTGAATGACTTCATCATTGATGGTAACGGATGCCGTGAATTTTTCACCGCCGTGAACAATGCGGTGGCCGATTGCGGCGATTTGATCAGAAAGTTCTGGTTTTTCGGCCAGAATCGTATTAACAATAAAGTTCAATGCTTCACTGTGGGCTGCACCAGCACCTAAAGCGGCTTCATGTTTTGCGCCATCCATTTTCCACTTAATGCGGGCTTCAGGCAGGTTAAAACATTCAGCTAGACCAGAAAGATATTCTTCACCGTTAGCAGGATCGATGATAGCAAATTTCAGAGAAGAGCTACCGCAATTGAGGACCAGTACCAGCTTACTTGACATGGAAGTACCTATATCGTGTTTGTCATTGAGTCTTACAGATAAGACATGTGATTAATAAAGCGTCAATTACTCATCAGCGTAGAGCATATAGTGATGACATTAAATGATTAACATCATGCTAAGTGCAAAGAGCATGATGATAAGGTTTAAATTTTCAAAAAGGTAAAATATGCCGCTTTGCTGCTGTGTATAACATAAAAGTGAATGTAGGATACCGATAGCGAGCAGCAAAGACAAAATATACTTAATCCTACAAAAAATATTTTATCAGTTACAATGTTTTTTTAAAAAATATGTTTTTAATTGATTGAGGTCATGATGAGCGCAATACCTCCCCCCAGTAACGGATGGCTGAGAAAGATGCAACTGGGACAGCAATACATGAAAACTTGGCCGATTGAGAAACAGTTGGCACCCGCGTTCCCTGAAAATCGGATTATTAAGGCAACTCGTTTTGGTATCCGGTTTATGCCGCCGTTGGCTATTTTTACTCTGACGTGGCAAATCGCACTGGGTGGTCAGCTTGGTCCAGCGGTGGCGACGGCACTGTTCGCGTGTAGTTTACCGATGCAAGGGTTATGGTGGTTGGGGAAACGGGCATCAACCCCGTTACCCGCGGCATTGCTGAAATGGTTTCATGAAATCCGTGATAAATTCGCCGCAGCGGGTATCGCAATGGCACCTTTGCAGCAAACGCCAACTTATCAATCTCTCGCAGAACTGCTGAAACGCGCATTTAAACAACTTGATCGTTCGTTTCTTGATGATATTTGAACCGGGAGAAACCCGTTGCTAGATTATTGCAGTCAATGTACTGGAAAATCAGAGATGATGGTTCATGACGAAAAGTGGACACATTGTTGATCGCAACCGGAGATTTTCTCTTAATAAAATGGTCTACTAGCCAAGTTTTTGACACTAATATCTTCTTTTTTGTTGATAGAGGCCATTTTGAATAGCGAACTCTTGTGGGTATTGACCCTGCTACTGATAGCTATTGTTCTTTTTACCACCAATAAACTGCGCATGGATATTGTTGCATTATTGGTGATTATCGCGTTTGTCATGAGTGGAACGTTGACGCTCGGTGAAGCGACCAGCGGTTTTAGTGATCCCAATGTGTTGTTGATAGCTGCCCTGTTTGTTATTGGTGAAGGATTGGTAAGAACTGGCGTTGCTTATCAAATGGGGGATTGGCTGGTAAAAGCTGCCGGAAACAGCGAAACCAAAATGTTGGCATTACTGATGATGACTGTTGCAGGGCTTGGTGCGTTTATGAGTTCTACGGGTGTGGTCGCGATTTTCATTCCGGTGGTGCTCAGTGTCGCGGTAAGGATGAAAATTTCGCCGGGTCGGTTGATGATGCCCTTGAGTTTTGCCGGGCTTATCAGTGGCATGATGACATTGGTAGCGACGCCACCCAATATGGTGATTAACAGTGAGTTGATACGGGAAGGGCTTCCCGGTTTCAAATTCTTCTCTATTACACCTATTGGTATTTTGATGCTGTTTGCCGGTATGGGTTATATGCTGATCGCTCGCCATTGGTTGGGGAATAATCAATCGGATAAAGGCCATGATAAATGGCATCGTCGTACTTTCCGTGACCTTATCCGCGACTATAAATTATCAGGTCGCGCGCGTCGCCTGGCGATTCGCCCAGGTTCCCCGTTGATAGGTCTTTCTCTTGATGAGTCAAATTTACGTGCTCGCTATGGGGCTAATGTCGTTGGTATCGAGCGTTGGCGGCGTTTCCGGCGCGTTATGGTCAGTGCGATGGGCAATACAGAATTGAGAGAACGGGATGTGTTGCTGGTTGATATGTCAGACAGTGAGGTGGATCTGCGTCAATTTTGCAGTGAGCAATTATTAGAACCGATGGTGCTGCGCGGGGAGTATTTCTCTGAACAATCTCGTAACGTAGGTATGGCTGAAGTCTCTCTGATCCCGGAGTCGGATTTATTGGGTAAGTCACTGCGGGAAATAGGTTTTCGTACCTGCTATGGTTTGAATGTTGTTGGTATTCGACGTGATGGTGAATCGTTGTCGGGTAAACTGGTTGATGTGCCACTGCAACTTGGCGATATTTTGCTGGTTATTGGTGACTGGAAACTGATACGTATCCTGCAAACTAAAATGCGCGATTTTATTGTCCTTAATCTGCCGGTTGAGATCGAAGAGGTGGCTCCGGCAACGTCTCAAGCGCCACATGCGCTTTTTAGCTTGGCGCTGATGGTAGCCATGATGCTTACCGATGAAGTACCCAATGTGATTGCCGCATTGATAGCTTGCCTGTTGATGGGAAAATTCCGTTGTATTGATATGGAAAGTGCGTACCGCTCTATTCATTGGCCCAGTATTATCCTGATTGTCGGGATGATGCCGTTTGCTCTGGCATTACAGAAAACGGGCGGGATTGAGCTGATTGTCCGTGGCTTGATGGATATTGCGGGTGATATGGGGCCGAGGGTGATGCTGGTATGTCTGTTTATACTTTGTGCCGTAATCGGCTTGTTTATTTCTAATACGGCAACGGCGGTATTAATGGCACCGATAGCTATTGCTGCTGCACGTGAAATGGCAGTATCTCCCATGCCATTTGCCATGATTATTGGTGTGGCAGCTTCCGCCGCATTTATGACCCCGGTTTCGTCCCCAGTGAATACGCTGGTTCTTGGCCCCGGTGGTTATAAGTTTTCCGATTTTGTCCGTTTGGGCGTGCCATTTACCATGTTGGTGATGGTGATAAGTGTGCTGGTCATCCCTTGGTTGTTTCCATTTTAATGTGGAATATCAAGGCTAATTTCGTCCAATGACAGGCTGAATCCCGGTACAAAAACTTTCATAAAGTAATCCATCTCCTGGCTGTGACGATCAGCCAGGGTTTTTTCAAGTCGGGCTATCGCCAGATTGAATTCATGGTTACCTGCCGATAACTCTTCCAGACATTTGAGGTAAGCACACAGGGAATCGGCCTGTTTAATGATAAAAGTTTCTTCTGTTGTATGCTGGCTGTCATCTAGGATTGGACGGAAATCCTCTTGCAGCTCTGCTGGCAGCATGTCCAGTAATTTTTTCTGCGCGATTTTTTCTATTTTTTTGTATTCCCGTGCAATATGTGGATTGTGATATTTGACCGGAGTGGGTAAATCTCCGGTAATAACTTCGCTGGCATCGTGATACATAGCCAGCAACGCAATGCGTTCAGCATTTACATTGCCACCAAATTTGCGGTTTTTGATAATGGCTAAGGCGTGTGCGACAAAGGCCACCTGTAAGCTATGTTCCGATACATTTTCTGTACGTACATTACGCATCAGAGGCCAACGGTTAATCAGTTTCAAACGGGAAAGGTGGGCAAAAAAGTGGCTCATAATCATCTCTTACAGTAAATATTGTTTTTATTGTGAGCGGTGGATAGGGGTAAAGTAAACCTTAAAATCGTTTCTTATTTTTATCCCTTGTTTTCATAGGGAAATCTGCTATTTATCTAAACGGGTACCCAGACTGTATAGCAAGGTTGATATGATTAATTTACATTTATTATTAACTGGCAATGTTATAATCGTAATAGATATCATTTTTTAAATGAAATTTATATTTTTACTCCATTTTGCATACAGTTTATATACAAAAATTTCATATAATTTACAATAGTTTGTTATTTATCCAGGCGTTCTCTTGTATTAAGTTTAATAAATGCAATGTTTAATTCTTTTATATCTTGCTAATGCCTTATATAATCACTGCAAAAATCGTCCATAAAAATAAAAAAATTAGTCTGTGTTACCGGTAAAAAATGAAAATTTATTGACCTTATTTTGCGGAGAGTGATTAATGGGTATCAATAAAGAGAGTTATGGACGTGGTTATCAAGGATTTCTATCTGACAGGTGAGGTTTTCACCAGTGAGGAAAAGTGGGTAGGCTAGACTTATCGGAATAGCAGAAATAAGTTTTCGCCTATTCCGATAGAACGCATGGTATGAATAATGTCCGTTATCAGCGATATTTTTCTATACCCGTTATCCTTCAAGACCCGTTATCCTTCAAGTTGCCTCTTTGTTGGCTGCACTCGCTCACCACGGTCACGCTCACCACGGTCACATAGTTACCTATGCTCCCGGGGCTTCACTCCCTTGCCGTCGCGATGCATCTTGAAATCTATAGGGTATATAAACGGTTCTTATTTTTATTGATGATATTTGCCAATAAATCGGGCGAATTTCTGAATTGCCATCTCCAGTTCATCAAGCCTTGGTAGGGTCACGATGCGGAGATGGTCAGGTTCCGGCCAGTTAAATGCGGTTCCCTGCACTAACAAGACCTTCTCTTGTAATAAAAGGTCAAGCACCATCTTCTGGTCATCGTGAACATTAAAACGTTTCGCATCAATTTTTGGAAACATATATAAAGCGCCTTTAGGTTTCACGCAGGAAACGCCGGGGATTTGATTAATTAATTCCCATGCTCGGTTACGCTGCTCATACAAACGGCCACCAGGTAAAATGAATTCACTGATACTTTGGTAACCGCCTAAAGCAGTTTGAATAGCGTGTTGCATTGGCACATTGGCACATAAACGCATGGATGCCAGCATCTCCAAGCCTTCAATGTAGCTCTTTGCGTGTTTCTTCGGGCCATTTAATACCATCCAGCCTTGACGAAAACCTGCAACCCGATATGTTTTGGATAATCCATTAAATGTTACCGTTAACAGATCAGGCGCGAGGGCAGCAATTGAATGATGTTCTGCATCGTCATATAAGATTTTGTCGTAAATCTCATCAGCAAAAATAATCAAATTGTGTTGCCGGGCTATTTCAACAACTTCCAATAACAGCTCTTTACTATATACAGCACCCGTTGGATTATTAGGGTTAATAATCACAATCCCACGTGTGCGGGGCGTAATTTTGTTACGGATATCATTTAAGTCAGGAAACCAATCTGACCCTTCATCACACATATAATGCACGGCTTTGCCACTGGAAAGTGAAACTGCCGCAGTCCAGAGAGGATAATCAGGTGCAGGAACAAGCATTTCATCACCGGTATTCAGTAATGCTTGCATTGCCTGAACGATTAATTCAGAAACACCATTGCCGATATAAATATCTTCAACGGTCACGTCCATCATATTCCGGGCTTGATAATGTTGCATGATAGCTTTGCGTGCAGAATACAGACCTTTCGAATCTGAATAACCCTGTGCTGTTGGTAAGTTACGGATAACATCTACCAAGATTTCATCTGGTGCTTCAAAACCAAAGGGGGCTGGATTGCCAATATTTAATTTGAGGACTTTATTGCCTTCTTCTTCAAGGCGTTTAGCTTCCTTGAGTACGGGGCCGCGGATATCATAACAAACATTATCCAATTTGCTGGATTTTTTAACTGCTAGCATAGAGAGTCTTACCTTATCTTGGTAAAAAAAAGTCGCTTGGCATATAGCGTGTAACATTTAATGTACTCCTCCCTCTGAGTGTTTTGAAGATGCATTGATATATTTGGTTAAAATGGTTGTTTTAGTAGGGGAGTTGTTATTTGAGTATCTTTTTATGTAAATTATGTTAGCGTTAAATTCTGAATTTACTGATGATATCAAATTTATAATCTGGATTGTTGTTGTTTTTTAGTGTGGAAATGGGGGTGTTTTTAGCGTGATAACGGCATGGCCGGGCCATTGTGGGGAGAAAGTGAGCATAGCGCAATTTGCCAATAAAAATTGTTGTGTTTGTATAATTTATTCTTATGTATAAGATTTGGCTTGAATTGGCAATTTAGGACTATATATTTTAGAAAGATCAAACAATATTTTTGATCATTTCTGGAAACTAGTTGTAAATTTATCTGAATAGGATTATTAAACATTAGTGATATTGTAGATTTTTACTTTATATTTAGTTTTTCTGATATAACTTATGTTATTCTTTGACGTGAGTCAGAAAACAAAATAACCAAACTAGAAATCACATATAGGGTGTTGTAAATAGGGATTGTCCTCAATTTTATTTAGGAATCCGAGTAACTTTTGCTAAGAAGAGGAGAAAATAAAACCCGCAATGGGTTCAATAGGTAAAAAAACAGCAGTAAATCTTTGCCCTATTTAATAGAGTAGAGTACTGTCTAAGCGATGTTAATTTAAATTTGATAGTGCTTACGTAAAAACACCTGGTTAGTTAGTAATTAAAATCAAAAAAAAGTGATGAATAAACAATGATAAATGCAAATCGTCCGATAATGAATCTCGATCTCGATCTGCTAAGAACTTTTGTTGCTGTTGCTGATTTAAATACTTTTGCAGCAGCAGCAGCAGCAGTATGCAGAACGCAATCGGCTGTAAGTCAGCAAATGCAACGTTTGGAGCAGTTGGTGGGCAGAGAGTTGTTTGCCCGTCATGGTCGTAATAAGCTTCTTACTGAGCATGGTCTTCAACTTCTTGGTTATGCAAGACAAATTCTGCGCGCTAACGATGATGCCAGCGCATCATTAACCTATAGCGATGCAGAAGGTGAACTAAGAATCGGTGCGTCCGATGATACGGTGGATACACTGCTCCCTTTTTTGTTAAATCGCATCGCTTCCGTTTATCCACGGATGGCAATAGACGTCCGGATAAAGCGTACTCAGTTTATTGAAAGTATGCTGGATAGCCATGAGATCGATTTGGCACTCACAACCGCAAAAATCAGTCATCATCCAAGGACTGTTCTGCGCTCAACACCAGTATTATGGCATTGTGCCCCTGATTTCCAGCTACAGTCAAATGAACCTGTGCCACTGGTTGTGATGGATGAAACCAATCCATTCCGTCAGTTGGCGTTGGATACGCTGGATGAGGTGGGAGTATCGTGGCGGATTGCTTATGAAGCCGCTTCTTTGTCGGCAGTTCGCACGGCAGTGAATGCAGAAGTCGGTATTACTGCTCGTCCTTTGGAAATGCAAAATGCTGATCTGCGTATTTTAGGGGAGAGTGAAGGGCTTCCTCGTTTACCTGAAACCCAGTTCTCTCTGTATAGACATAGTAATGAACAAAATGAATCTGTTCTTACGGTTTTTAGTGCAATAGAGAATAAGAAAACGCCATACGTGGTAACGGGTGTTTCTGAAGAACTTCCTGATGATGATATTATTGATGAGTAATATCTGAAACACTTCTCTTTTGCTAATACCTCCATTATGGATGGAAGGAGGTATTAGCTCCTCGAATATATTTATAAGTAATCATCAACTAAATTCACCTTATTCTGTTGTTATCGTAATCATTAAATATACGGTAGCATTTTTCTTAACACCCCCCTGATTTGGTTAACAAATTGTTATATTGTTAACAAAGTAATAATTTGCTGAATTGATGAAATAAAGATTTCTGTAGTGAACGGGAGCTTTTCTCGTCGCTTATGGATAAAAATATAATTTCTTCAGATTTGAATGAATTATCATCAGTAGTAAAATTTTTTTCTGTCAAATTGTGTACTTGATCAAAGAAATACTCCCTATGTAGCAGTGGAAAGGCAGGTTTTTCCTGAGATAATGATGTGGTAAAAACGAATTATCGGTTAAACTAGTTGCCGCCACTGTTCGCATGCCAGTTGACTGACACGTTTTAGCAGTGCGGCAGCACGATCCGTTAAGACTAAGTTTGTTATTTGTAAATAAATGTTAGATTAATTTTGTCATAACAGACAAAATATTGTTGAGAGGAGTAAAAACCAAGAAGATTCACTCCATCAATCATTGATTAACAGTGTTTCAGATTTGGTTGTTACCCCTTCCCTTGAATCGATGTGGTGCAACACTGCCAGACAAAAGAGCAGACACTTTTGACACCACTTTTGATGAGTAAGCAATGAGTATGTCAACATCCACTGAACTCTTTGCCCATCACTGGGCATTCGCGGTATTTCTTTTAGGTGCTTTCGGTCTGTGTGCTTTGATGCTGTTAGGGGCATTTTTCTTGGGCGGGAGAGCGAAAGCCCGGGCAAAACATGTCCCTTATGAATCTGGTATTGATTCTGTCGGTAGTGCTCGTCTCCGTATGTCGGCCAAGTTCTATCTGGTCGCTATGTTCTTTGTCATCTTCGATGTTGAAGCTCTGTTTTTATATGCATGGTCAGTCTCTATCAAAGAGAGTGGCTGGTTAGGCTTTATCGAAGCAAGCATTTTCATTTTGGTGTTACTCGCAGGCTTGTTTTATCTGGTGCGTATTGGGGCGCTGAATTGGACGCCATCTCGTTCAAGCCGCCAGGTAAGTAAACCAAGTGTTGTGATTAACATTAACAATAGTCATCCGCAGTAATAGCGAGGCATTTAAAGATGGATTATACACTCACCCGCATAGATCTGAACGGTGAGAATGACCGTTATCCCCTGCAAAAACAGGAAATTGTCGCAGACCCACTGGAGCAGCATGTTCACCGTAGTGTTTACATGGGCAAACTGGAGCATGCTCTGCATGATATGGTGAATTGGGGACGTAAAAATTCCCTGTGGCCCTACAACTTTGGTCTTTCCTGTTGTTATGTGGAAATGGCGACATCATTTACTGCTGTTCATGATGTCGCTCGTTTTGGCGCTGAAGTTTTACGTGCATCACCCCGCCAAGCGGATTTTATGGTGGTCGCTGGAACCTGTTTTACCAAAATGGCGCCGGTTATTCAGCGCCTGTATGACCAGATGCTTGAGCCGAAGTGGGTTATCTCTATGGGAGCCTGCGCCAACTCTGGTGGTATGTACGATATTTACTCTGTCGTTCAAGGTGTCGATAAGTTTATCCCTGTTGATGTTTATATTCCTGGCTGTCCTCCCCGTCCTGAAGCTTATATGCAAGCTCTGTTGTTGTTACAAGAGTCAATCGGCAAAGAGCGTCGTCCGTTGTCTTGGGTAGTGGGAGATCAAGGAGTTTACCGTGCCAATATGCAGTCAGAAAGAGAACGTAAGCACGGGGAACGTATCGCAGTGAAAAATCTGCGTACGCCAGACGAAGTTTAAGAATCTGTCTTTAGACAGTAGGCGTGACTCAAAGTAGCCTAATGAATGTAACCAGAGCAATGTGTTGCGATACTAATCCTGATCAAAACGAACACTGATCAAAGCGTTGTGGTGAAAAATGATGATAGATCAGATAGCGCAAGAAAGCGCCCGGCCTGCGTGGCAAACTCATGATCATCTTGATGATCCGGTCATGAGTGAGCTGCGTAACCACTTTGGCCCGGATGCCTTTACTGTTCAGCCAACCCGTACTGGTATACCCGTTGTCTGGGTGAAGCGTGAACAATTACTGGAAGTAATGACTTTCCTGAAGAAGCTGCCTAAACCTTATGTCATGCTATTCGATTTGCATGGCATGGATGAACGCCAGCGTACTTATCGCCAGGGTCTGCCAGAGGCAGATTTTTCTGTGTTTTATCACCTGCTTTCTATTGAGCGTAACCGCGATATCATGTTGAAGGTTGCCCTCAGTGAAAAAGACCTGAATCTCCCGACTGCAACTCCTCTGTTCCCAAATGCCAACTGGTATGAGCGTGAAACATGGGAAATGTTTGGTATTGTCTTTAACGGCCATCCAAATCTGCGCCGCATTATGTTGCCACCGACTTGGGAAGGGCATCCGTTGCGGAAGGATTATCCTGCTCGTGCGACAGAATTTGATCCTTTCGAATTGACCAGACAGAAAGAAGATCTGGAAATGGAAGCACTGACTTTCAAACCAGAAGAGTGGGGAATGAAGCGGGGTACCGAGAATGAGGACTTTATGTTCCTTAACCTTGGTCCTAACCATCCCTCTTCTCATGGGGCATTTCGTATCATTCTGCAACTGGATGGTGAAGAGATTGTTGATTGTGTCCCGGATATTGGTTATCACCATCGTGGCGCGGAGAAGATGGGAGAGCGCCAATCTTGGCACAGTTATATTCCCTATACAGACCGTATTGAATACTTAGGCGGTTGTGTTAACGAAATGCCTTATGTGCTGGCGGTGGAGAAACTGGCGGGAATTGACGTGCCTGACCGGGTAAAAACCATTCGCGTTATGTTGTCGGAATTGTTCCGCATTAACAGCCACCTACTCTACATCTCGACTTTCATTCAGGACGTTGGCGGGATGACACCGGTGTTCTTCGCCTTTACTGACCGTCAGAAAGTGTATGATCTGGTGGAGGCGATTACCGGTTTCCGTATGCACCCAGCGTGGTTCCGTATTGGCGGCGTTGCTCATGATTTACCGCGTGGTTGGGATAGATTATTGCGCGATTTCCTCAACTGGATGCCCAAACGTCTTGATTCCTACGTGAAAGTGGCGCTGAAAAACAGCATCCTGAAAGGCCGTTCTATTGGAGTTGCTGCTTATAATTCCAAACAAGCTCTTGAATGGGGCACCACTGGAGCGGGTTTGCGGGCAACGGGTATCGCATTTGATGTGCGTAAATGGCGCCCATACTCCGGCTATGAAAATTTCGATTTCGACGTGCCGATTGGTAATAACGGCGACTGTTATGACCGCGTGATGTTGAAAGTGGAAGAAGTGCGTCAGAGCTTGCGAATCTTGAAACAGTGTCTGGACAATATGCCTGAAGGTCCATTCAAAGCAGATCATCCACTGACGACGCCACCACCGAAAGAACGTACTTTGCAGCATATTGAGACCATGATTAACCACTTTTTGCAAGTGTCATGGGGACCGGTAATGCCAGCAAATGAATCTTTCCAGATGATTGAGGCCACTAAGGGCATCAACAGCTATTATCTCACCAGCGACGGCAGTACTGTGAGTTACCGTACCCGAGTCCGTACACCGAGTTATCCGCATTTGCAGCAGATCCCATCGGTAATTCGCGGTAGCTTAGTTTCTGACCTGATCGTGTATCTGGGCAGTATTGATTTTGTTATGTCTGATGTGGATCGCTAACTATGCAAAGTGAAATTAACGCGAGTGCTCAACAAGCGCGCCTTGATGTGGTTAACGTAGCAGAGTCTCAGGCAAAAGCAGATTTTGTGCTGAGCACCGAAGAGCACGATGCTATTGAGCATGAAAAACACCACTACGAAGATCCGCGTGCCGCTTCGATAGAAGCATTGAAAATCGTACAGAAGCATCGTGGTTGGGTACCGGATGGTGCCATTTACGCGATTGCTGATGTGCTTGGTATTCCCGCTAGTGATGTGGAAGGTGTGGCAACATTCTACAGCCAGATTTACCGTCAACCTGTGGGCCGCCATATTATTCGTTATTGTGACAGCGTGGTTTGTCATATTACCGGTTATCAAGATGTTCAGGCTGCAATTGAAAAACATCTAAATATCTGTCCGGGACAGACGACGAAAGATGGGCGTTTTACGCTGTTGCCAACCTGTTGTCTGGGTAACTGTGACAAAGGCCCGACGATGATGATCGATGATGATACGCACAGTTCTGTCAGACCTGAAGAGATTGAGAAGTTACTGGAGCAGTATCCATGACAGCATATTCAGGAATAAAAGAAATTATTCGTACTGAGGAAAACCATCCTCTTACTTGGCGATTGCGTGATGACAAACAACCGGTATGGTTGGATGAGTACCGTAGCAAAAATGGTTATCGAGGTGCTGAGAAAGCACTGAAAAGCATGTCCCCAAATGAAGTGGTTTCTCTGGTAAAAGACGCCGGGCTGAAAGGCCGTGGAGGAGCTGGTTTCTCTACTGGTCTGAAATGGAGCCTGATGCCAAAAGATGAAAGCATGAATATCCGTTATCTGCTATGTAACGCAGATGAAATGGAGCCGGGTACCTACAAAGATCGCTTGCTGATGGAACAACTTCCTCATTTACTGGTGGAAGGGATGTTGATCAGTGCATTTGCCTTGAAAGCTTATCGTGGCTATATCTTCCTGCGTGGTGAATATGTGGAAGCGGCTGTACATTTGCGTAAAGCCATCGAAGAAGCTAAGGCAGCGGGTTTGTTGGGTAAAGACATTATGGGCAGCGGCTTTGATTTTGAGTTGTTTGTTCATACCGGCGCGGGGCGTTATATCTGTGGTGAAGAGACCGCACTGATTAACTCATTGGAAGGTCGCCGAGCGAATCCTCGATCAAAACCGCCATTTCCAGCCACTTCCGGCGCATGGGGTAAACCTACTTGCGTCAACAACGTTGAAACCTTGTGCAATGTTCCTTCAATTCTCGAATACGGTAAAGAGTGGTATATCGGTTTAAGTGCAGGCAAGAGTAAAGATGCCGGTACCAAACTGATGGGTTTCTCTGGTCGGGTGAAAAATCCGGGCTTGTGGGAACTGCCATTTGGTACGACTGCTCGTGAAATTCTTGAAGATTATGCTGGTGGTATGCGTGACGGTTTGAAATTCAAAGCATGGCAGCCCGGTGGCGCAGGAACTGACTTCCTGACTGCTGAACATCTGGATCTGCCAATGGATTTCGAAAATATTGCTAAAGCGGGCAGCCGTTTGGGCACGGCCTTGGCAATGGCAGTTGACCATGAAATTAATATGGTTTCGTTGACGCGTAATCTCGAAGAATTCTTTGCCCGTGAATCTTGCGGCTGGTGTACTCCATGTCGTGACGGGTTGCCGTGGAGCGTAAAAATCCTGCGTGCAATAGAGCGTGGGGAAGGGCAACCCGGGGATATTGAAACGTTGGAGCAGCTCTGTCGTTTCCTTGGGCCAGGTAATACGTTCTGTGCTCACGCACCAGGGGCCGTGGAACCACTACAGAGTGCCATCAAATATTTCCGTGATGAATTCGAAGCTGGAATTGTGACTAAAGACTATGGGAACACCCATTTCATTGCGGGTATCCAGTCAAACCTGTTAAAGCAGCGTTGGTAATGGGTTCTTCACGAAATTAGCAGAATTTTTGATTAACACTTGCTGAAAAGCAGGTCATTTGGAAGCATGCTGACTATGGCTACGATACATGTAGACGGCAAAAAATATGATGTAGACGGGGCTGATAACCTGTTACAAGCTTGCCTCTCTTTGGGGTTAGATATTCCTTATTTTTGCTGGCATCCAGCGCTTGGAAGCGTTGGCGCTTGCCGCCAGTGTGCGGTGAAGCAATATCAAAATGCGGATGATACGCGCGGTCGTCTGATAATGTCCTGTATGACTCCGGCAACGGATGGCACTTTTATCTCTATTGATGATGAAGAGGCTAAACAGTTCCGTGAGAGTGTGGTTGAGTGGTTGATGACTAACCATCCGCACGATTGCCCGGTATGTGAAGAAGGGGGCAACTGTCACTTACAGGATATGACGGTGATGACCGGTCATACATTCCGTAAATACCGTTTTACTAAGCGTACTCATAACAATCAGGAATTGGGGCCGTTTATTTCTCATGAAATGAACCGCTGTATTGCCTGTTATCGTTGCGTACGTTACTACAAAGATTATGCCGACGGCACTGATTTTGGTGTTTATGGCGCTCACGATAACATTTATTTTGGTCGCCCTGAAAGCGGTACGTTGGAAAGCGAGTTCTCCGGTAACCTGGTAGAAATCTGTCCAACCGGGGTATTTACTGATAAAACCCATTCTGAACGTTATAACCGTAAATGGGATATGCAGTTTGCGCCAAGTATCTGTCAACAGTGTAGCATTGGCTGTAATACCAGCCCGGGGGAGCGTTATGGTGAATTACGCCGTATCGAGAACCGTTATAACGGTACGGTAAACCACTATTTTATGTGTGACCGTGGTCGTTTCGGTTACGGTTATGTCAACCGTAAAGATCGCCCTCGTCAGCCACGGCAATTGCGTGGTGATCATTGGATCTCGCTTAACGCTGAACAGGCCATGCAGGGTGGGGCGGATATTTTGCGTCAGGCCAAAAATGTCATCGGTATCGGTTCTCCACGCGCCAGTCTGGAAAGCAATTTTGCACTACGTGAACTGGTGGGCGCAGAAAACTTCTATAGTGGGATTGCTGCGGCTGAACAACAACGCCTTGATATAATGCTGGAAATTCTGCAACAGGGTGGTGTTTATACACCGTCGCTACGTGAAATTGAAAGCTATGATGCGGTATTGATTTTAGGCGAAGATTTAACGCAAACCGGTGCTCGGATGGCACTGGCGGTTCGTCAGGCTGTGAAAGGTAAAGCCCGCGAAATGGCTGCTGCTCAGAAAGTTGCTGATTGGCAGATTGCCGCTGTGATGAATATTGGTCAGCGTGCCAAATATCCTCTGTTTGTAACCAACGTGGATGATACGCATCTGGATGATATCGCAGCGTGGAATTATCGTGCGCCGGTTGATGATCAGGCTCGTTTTGGTTTTGCAGTCGCTCATGCATTGGATAACACGGCGCCAGCCGTCGAGAATTTGCCTGACGAATTGAGAGCCAAAGTGGATATGGTGGCGCAAGCATTGATTGGCGCTAAGAAACCGTTAATTATCAGCGGCAGTAACGTCGGCAGTGATGCGATTATTCAAGCAGCTGCTAATATTGCCTGGGCACTGAAAGACCGAGGTTCAGATGTCGGTTTGTCGTTTGTTGCAATCTATGCGAATAGTATTGGATTGGCAATGATGGAGGCCCAGCCACTGGATGTTGCTCTGCAACGTATAAGTAGTGGTAAATCTGATACGGCTATTGTGATGGAAAATGATCTCTATCGGCATGCCGCAGCAGATAAGGTAGACGATGCACTGAACAATCTGAAAAACCTGGTTGTGGTTGACCATCAACGCACTGCTATCATGGATAAAGCCCATTTGATTCTGCCAGCTTCCAGCTTTGCAGAAAGTGACGGCACGTTGGTGAATCAGGAGGGTCGGGCCCAGCGTTATTTCCAAGTTTTCGAACCCTCTTTCTATGACAAATCGGTGGTGATGCTGGAGAGTTGGCGTTGGTTGCACTCCTTGCATACAACGTATGCTGAACGTCATTTGGATTGGACGCAGCTTGACCATGTGATTGATGCCTGCGCTGAAGCAATGCCACAGCTTAAAGGCATTGTTGATGCCGCGCCTGATTCGACGTTCCGCATCCGCGGTCAGAGACTGGCTCGTTCACCGCACCGTTACAGTGGTCGTACTGCTATGTTGGCGAATATCAGCGTACATGAGCAACGTCAGCCGCAGGATGTCGATTCGCCATTTGCTTTCTCAATGGAAGGTAACAATAGTCCTAATGCCCATCGTCAGCAGGTGCCATTTGCATGGGCACCGGGCTGGAACTCACCACAGGCTTGGAACAAATTCCAGGCGGAGGTAGGTGGTCATCTGCGCTTTGGCGATCCTGGTGTGCGTCTGATTGAAACCACTGACGGCGGTTTGAACTATTTTGATCAGATTCCGACAGCATTTACTGCACAAAATAACCAATGGACAGTGGCTCCTTACCATCATTTGTTTGGTAGTGAAGAGTTAACTCAACGTTCCGATGTGATTCAGGAACGCATGCCGGAGCCTTATGTGATGCTTAATAGCAAAGATGCGGATCAATTAGGTGTGAAAACGGGTTCTGTTCTGGAGTTTGATTGTTTTGGTCAGCAACTGCGTCTGGCAGTTCGTCTGAGTGAAAATCTTGCTCAAGGGCAGATCGGTTTGCCAATGGGAATGCCGGGTATTCCTCCGGTATTGGCAGGTGTTTCCGTGAATAATCTGCGGGAGGTTGCACAATGAGTTGGTTAACCCCCGAAATTATTGATGTGCTGATCGCTGTTCTGAAGGCAGTGGTGATACTGGTAGTGGTGGTTGTCTGTGGGGCATTGATGAGCTTTGGTGAACGTCGTTTGCTAGGGCTGTTTCAAAACCGTTATGGGCCTAACCGCGTAGGTTGGGGCGGATCGTTACAGATCGTCGCTGACATGATCAAAATGTTCTTCAAAGAGGACTGGGTACCCCGTTTTGCGGACAGAATGATCTTTACCTTGGCACCGGTGATTGGTTTCGTTTCTCTGTTGCTGGCATTTGCCATTGTGCCGATCACGCCGACTTGGATGGCCGCTGATCTGAACATCGGCATTTTGTTCTTCATGATGATGGCGGGTCTGGCTGTCTATGCGGTGCTGTTTGCTGGATGGTCAAGTAACAACAAATACTCGTTACTGGGGGCAATGCGTGCTTCTGCGCAGACACTGAGTTACGAAGTGTTTATTGGTCTCTCTTTTATGGGCGTTGTTGCGCAGGCGGACTCCTTCAATATGGTGGATATCGTCAATGCACAAGAGCATATGTGGAATGTCATTCCTCAGTTCTTTGGTTTCTTGACTTTTGCCATCGCGGGTGTGGCGGTGTGTCACCGTCATCCATTTGACCAGCCGGAAGCAGAACAGGAGCTGGCTGATGGCTATCATATTGAATATTCCGGTATGAAATTCGGTCTGTTCTTCGTTGGTGAATATATCGGTATTGTCACGGTTTCTGCCCTGATTGTGACAATGTTCTTTGGTGGTTGGCATGGTCCGTTCCTGCCGCCGTTTGTCTGGTTTGCGTTGAAAACGGCATTCTTCATGGTGATGTTCATCCTGATACGTGCCTCTTTACCGCGTCCGCGTTATGACCAGGTGATGGCGTTTGGCTGGAAAATCTGTCTACCGCTGACCTTACTTAACCTGCTGGCGACTGCGGCAGTGATTTTGTACAACGCTCAATAAGGGGGGAATGAACCATGACATTGAAAGAGTTAGTGGTTGGTTTTGCCACCCAGGTACGCAGTATTTGGATGATTGGCTTGCATGCCTTTCATAAGCGCGAAACCCAAATGTATCCAGAGGAACCGGTTTATCTGCCACCCCGTTACCGTGGCCGTATTGTGTTGACGCGCGATCCGGACGGTGAAGAGCGTTGTGTTGCCTGTAACCTGTGTGCGGCTGTTTGCCCGGTGGGATGTATCTCACTGCAAAAGGCGGAACATGAAGATGGTCGTTGGTATCCAGAATTTTTCCGCATTAACTTCTCACGTTGTATTTTCTGTGGCTTATGTGAAGAAGCTTGCCCGACTACAGCGATCCAATTAACGCCTGATTTCGAAATGGGGGAATTTAAGCGTCAGGATTTGGTATATGAAAAAGAGGAGCTGACGATTTCAGGTCCGGGTAAATATCCTGATTATAACTTTTACCGTAAGACAGGTGTGGCAATTGACGGCAAATCAAAAGGTGAAGCCGACAATGAAGCGAAACCTATCGACGTTAAAAGCCTGTTGCCGTAAGGAGCGATATTCATGGAATTTACGTTTTATACCGCTGGGCTGATTGCCATATTGGCAACTATCAGGGTAATTACCCATACCAATCCGATACATGCGCTTTTGTATCTGATCGTTTCTCTGCTGGCGCTTTCAGCGGTGTTTTTTTCGCTGGGCGCTTATTTTGCCGGTGCGCTAGAGATCATCGTTTACGCCGGGGCTATTATGGTGCTGTTCGTTTTCGTGGTGATGATGCTTAACCTTGGCAAATCTGTTGTTGAACAGGAGCGTGTTTGGTTGAAACCGCGGACGTGGATTGGTCCGGGAATACTGTCAACAATGCTGCTTGTTGTGCTGGTGTATACCATTATCAATGTTTCTCATGGGGATATTGCCGACAATATCACGGGTGAAGTTGTCAGTGCCAAAGAAGTGGGTATCAGTTTGTTTGGTCCGTATGTATTGGCCGTTGAACTGGCTTCTTTGCTGTTGCTTGCCGGTATGGTGGTGGCGTATCACATTGGCCGTGAACACAAACAGGGTGAAGTGCTCAGCAACCGAAATGCGGAGGAACAACCATGATACCTCTTCAACATGGACTGATTTTGGCGGCAATTCTATTTGTGTTGGGCCTGACCGGGCTCATCATCCGCCGTAATCTGTTGTTTATGTTAATTGGGCTCGAAGTGATGATTAATGCTGCGGCTCTGGCTTTTGTTGTGGTAGGCAGCTATTGGGGCCAGCCAGATGGTCAAGTGATGTTTATTTTGGCTATCAGCTTGGCGGCGGCAGAGGCGAGTATTGGCTTGGCGCTGTTATTGCAGCTCTATCGTCGTCGCCAGAATCTGAATATTGATACAGTCAGTGAGATGCGCGGATGAACTTACTCTATTTAACAATTCTGCTGCCACTGCTGGGATTTTTGCTGTTGGCATTTTCCCGTGGCCGCTGGTCTGAAAATACATCGGCTACCATCGGGATTAGTTCTGTTGGTTTGGCTGCGTTGGTTACCTTATGGGTAGCTATCGATTTCAACAGTCAGAATGGGGCGGGTGATCTGGTTTACAGTCAGAACCTGTGGAACTGGATGGAAGTTGGGAATTTCAGTATTCCGTTCACTCTGGTTCTTGATGGTTTATCGCTTACCATGTTGAGTGTGGTAACGGGTGTTGGTTTCCTGATCCATATGTATGCCTCGTGGTATATGCGTGGTGAAGAGGGCTATTCCCGTTTCTTCGCTTATACCAACCTGTTTATTGCCAGCATGGTGATACTGGTTCTGGCAGATAACATGATGCTGATGTATCTCGGTTGGGAAGGGGTAGGGCTGTGCAGTTATTTGCTGATTGGCTTCTACTATACCAATCCGGCGAATGGTGCCGCAGCAATGAAAGCCTTTGTCGTTACCCGTGTGGGTGACGTCTTCCTGGCTATCGGCATGTTCATTTTGTATGACAATCTGGGAACGTTGAACTTCCGCGAGTTGGCGATTTTAGCTCCACAGCATCTGGAAGCCGGTTCTTCGGTGATTACCTGGGCGACTCTGATGTTATTGGGGGGAGCAGTAGGTAAATCAGCCCAGTTGCCGTTACAAACTTGGTTGGCCGATGCGATGGCCGGTCCAACGCCAGTTTCTGCGTTGATTCATGCTGCAACGATGGTGACCGCCGGGGTTTACTTAGTTGCACGTAGTCACGGCCTATTCTTGATGGCGCCAGAAATCCTGCAACTGGTTGGCACTGTCGGTGCTGTCACGCTGGTGTTGGCAGGTTTTGCCGCGTTAGTACAAACCGATATTAAGCGTGTATTGGCTTACTCAACCATGAGCCAGATTGGTTACATGTTCCTGGCGTTGGGGGTTCAGGCGTGGGATGCGGCAATCTTCCACCTGATGACTCACGCTTTCTTTAAGGCGCTGTTGTTCCTGGCATCGGGTTCCGTCATCTTGGCCTGTCACCACGAACAGAATATTTTCAAAATGGGAGGATTGCGTAAATCCATTCCGTTGGTTTATGCCTGCTTCTTGGTAGGTGGCGCGGCGTTATCAGCGTTGCCAATTGTCACTGCGGGTTTCTACAGTAAAGATGAAATTCTGTGGGGAGCAATGTCACATGGTCATATCAACCTTATGCTAGCTGGTCTGGCGGGTGCATTTATGACCTCTTTGTATACCTTCCGTATGATTTTCATTGTATTCCACGGTGAGGCGAAAACAAAAGCTCATCCTGTTAAAGGTATCACCCATCACCTGCCGTTACTGGTATTGCTGGTGCTTTCCACCTTTGTGGGCGCACTAATTGTGCCACCATTGGCGGGTGTATTGCCGGGAAGCCATGCAACGGATCACACAGGAAAAATGACCTTGGAAGTGGTTTCTGGTGTGATCGCTGTCGCGGGTATTTTGCTGGCAATGGCACTGTATTTGGGTAAACGTCAGTTAGTGAATGGTGTGGCACAAAGTGCTCCGGGGCGTTTCTTCTCCGTATGGTGGTTTAATGCTTGGGGTTTTGATGTTCTCTATGATTGGGTATTTGTTAAGCCGTTCAAGAACATTACACATGTATTGCGAAACGATCCGCTAAATTCATTGATGAATATTCCTGCGGTGTTATCACGCTGGAGTAATAAAGGTCTTAGTCTGAGTGAAAATGGACAGGTCCGTTGGTACGTTGCCTCTATGGGGTTGGGTGCAGTGCTGGTTTTAGCTCTGCTGCTACTGGTTTAATTTAAGGGATACATTGCGCCATGCTATTACCTTGGCTAATTCTTATGCCCTTCATCGGTGGCCTGTTGAGTTGGCAGGCTGAACGCTTCGGTACCCGTGTACCGCGTTGGATCGCGTTAATTTCGATGGGGTTGACTCTGGTGCTCTCTCTGCAACTGTGGTTGCTGGGGGACTATACCTTGGCGAATCCGCAAGGGATCCCTCAATGGCAAGAGGAATTTCTTATGCCATGGATCCCACGTTTTGGTATCAGTATTCACCTTGCTCTGGATGGCTTATCGCTGCTGATGGTGGTGTTGACCGCACTACTGGGGCTGATGGCTATTCTCTGTTCATGGACGGAAAATCAGCCATATCAGGGCTTTTTCCACTTGAACCTGCTGTGGATCTTGGGTGGTGTGATGGGGGTGTTCCTCGCTATCGACATGTTCCTATTCTTCTTCTTCTGGGAAATGATGTTGGTGCCGATGTACTTCTTGATTGCACTGTGGGGGCACCGAGGCTCAGGCGGTAAAACCCGTATCACCGCAGCGACCAAGTTTTTCATTTACACCCAGGCGAGTGGCTTGGTGATGTTAATTGCGATTATGGCGCTGGTACTGGTTCACTATAACGGGACAGGTGAGTGGACATTCAGCTATGGAAAGCTGCTGAATACACCCATGTCACACACCGTTCAATACTTGCTGATGCTCGGTTTCTTCATTGCTTTTGCTGTAAAAATGCCAGTAGTGCCTTTACATGGGTGGTTACCTGATGCGCACAGTCAGGCACCAACAGCGGGTTCTGTTGACCTGGCGGGTATCTTGCTGAAAACCGCAGGTTATGGTCTGTTGCGTTTCGGTTTGCCACTGTTCCCGGAAGCTTCTCATGAGTTTACTCCCATTGCGATGTGGTTCGGTGTGCTTGGGATCTTCTATGGCGCATGGATGGCATTCAGCCAGACAGATATCAAACGCTTGATTGCTTATACCAGTATCTCTCATATGGGGTTTGTGTTAATCGCGATCTATTCTGGCAGCCAGCTTGCTTACCAAGGGGCAATTATTCAGATGATTGCTCATGGTCTGTCAGCCGCAGGTCTGTTTATTCTCTGTGGGCAGCTTTATGAGCGCTTACATACCCGTGATATGAATCTTATGGGTGGTTTGTGGAAACGTGTGCAGTTCCTGCCTGCGTTATCGCTCGCTTTTGCTGTGGCGACACTAGGGATGCCGGGGACCGGTAACTTCGTCGGTGAATTTATGATCCTGTTTGGTAGTTTTAGTGAATTTCCGTTAATTATAACGATTTCTGTGTTTGGTCTGGTCTTCGCCTCTGTCTATGCCCTGTATATGATGCAGCGTGCTTACTACGGTGAATCAAAATCAGATGAACCACTAAGACGAATGGATATGCGAGAAGTATCCATTGTAATGGTGCTGTTGATATTACTGGTGGTGATGGGTTTCTACCCACAACCTATCCTTGATACTTCAGCGGCAGCGATGGATAACATCCAGACCTGGTATTCAGCTTCAATTTCAACTACAAGGCCGTAATTCGCCATGACAATAACTCCTCAACAACTGATCGCGCTGTTACCGCTGTTGATCGTCGGATTGACGGTAGTCGTTGTGATGCTGTCCATTGCGTGGCGACGCGATCACTTTATTAATACCACTCTGACCGTGATAGGTTTGAATCTGGCCCTGCTGTCTCTCTATTTTGTCGGACAGCAAGAAGCGATGGATGTCACTCCACTGGTTCATGTGGATCGCTATGCTATGCTCTATATCGGTCTCGTACTGGTTGCAAGCTTAGCAACGACGACTTTCGCCTATTCCTGGCTAGAAAATTACCCAGATAACAAAGAAGAGTTCTATTTACTGGTGCTGATTGCGACAGTGGGCGGGATTCTTCTGGCGTGTGCAAACCACTTAGCATCATTGTTTATCGGTATTGAGTTATTAACTTTACCGCTGTTTGGTTTGATTGGTTATGCATATCGTCAGAAACGCTCTCTGGAAGCGGCTATCAAGTATATGCTGCTGTCTGCGGCAGCCTCTTCTTTCATGCTGTTTGGTATAGCGTTGTTATATGCGGAATCAGGCGATCTCTCTTTTGCCGCACTGGGGCATCGTTTGTCTGACAGCTATATCTATCAACCTTTGATACTGTCAGGCTTGGGTATGCTGGTTGTTGGCCTTGGCTTCAAATTATCACTGGTACCTTTCCATCTCTGGACACCGGATGTTTATCAGGGAGCGCCTGCTCCGGTCTCCACCTTTCTGGCAACAGCCAGTAAGATAGCGATTTTCGCAGTAGTAGTGCGTTTGTTTGTTGAAGCACCAATGGCGGATAGTGAAGCACTGCGTACGGTATTAACCGTTATTGCAATTGCTTCTATGCTGTTCGGTAACTTGATGGCGCTGACCCAGACAAATATCAAACGGCTGCTTGGTTACTCTTCTATTGCTCACCTGGGTTATCTGCTGGTGGCACTGGTGGCGATACAGAACCACCAGCTTTCAGAAGAAACGGTCGGTATCTATCTGGCAGGTTATCTGTTTAGCAGTATTGGTGCATTTGGCGTTGTTAGCCTCATGTCCAGCCCATATAAAGGGCCGGATGCAGATTCCCTCTACTCATACCGTGGCCTGTTTTGGCATAAACCTATTCTGTCTGCGGTGATGACGGTGATGATGTTGTCACTGGCGGGGATCCCAATGACGTTCGGTTTTATTGGTAAGTTCTACGTCATTGTGTTGGGTGTGAAAGCGGAACTGTGGTGGCTGACGGGTGCCGTGGTGGTGGGTAGTGCTATCGGCCTGTATTACTATCTACGGGTCATGGTCAGTTTGTACCTGCCTGCGCCGAAAGCGCTTAATCGTGACACACCAAGGAACTGGGCATCGACTGCCGGCGGGATGGTTGTTCTGATTTCCGCATTATTGGTATTAGCGCTAGGTATCTGGCCTCAACCGTTGATTGATGTGATACAGCAGGCGAAAATTATTCTCTAAATAGCCAGTTGGTTGTTACCCATTATTTGGAATATAAAAACCCGGTAAGATTATCCTTACCGGGTTATTGCAAGTTTTATTTCAGCAGAATCCCGCTGTATTGCGATTCCAGATTATCAAGGTAGGCTAGCTGATCGTGTATGAGCTTAGCCAGGTTTTGCTGACGGGTTTGATCATCTATGGTCTCCTGTAATTGATTGGCAAAGATGCTCCATACTTGCTCCAGTTTAGTTGCCTGGAGTAATAGGGTAGTGCGTTCTTTGTCGATTTGATGCACATCAGCTATACCGGCAATCCGTTGTTCTACGCCTTTTAACTGGATATTTAAGTCGTCGCCATCTTTGGTTAATTGAGCGATTTGTTGATCCAATTTGATCCTGGCATCAGCTAGCTCAACATATTTTAGTCCTGTGGAGATATTGCTCAGAATCTTTTTGGTGATTTCAATTCCTTGTTTGATTGCTTGTTTGATAAGTTCTTTTTTAGGGCTAGCCAGATTCAGTTTGTCCAGTTCACTGAGGTTGGGAATATAGTCCTTAAACATATCGGCCAGATTATATTGACGGATAATGTTTTGACTTTCGATGAGCTTATCGCGATCTGGGATTAATTTGGCCTTATCTTGCTCTTTCTGCGTGATATCAGCTTGCAGTTCTTCTTTTCTTTCCTGCTCTTCTTTCAGGCGCTCTTCCAGACGTTCTAAAATAACGACATTCCGAACATCAGCAATTTTGCTGGTCATTATGTTAGCTTCTGCGTGTAAGTTGGAAATGACGTTTTTAACATCTTTGTTCAAATTGCGTACTTGTTCTGAACGTGCATCTAACAAGGTATTACGAGTCTCGTCATCCAATTCTGAATTTTCCAGAGCAGTATCAATTTCGATGATGGTCTGGAAATAGTCTTGAGGCGGGAGTTGTCTCAGGACAGTTTGTAGTTGAGGTACAGAGGCGCGAGCGGCTTCGTCGATATCACGACTGTATAAGCTTATGCGCAGAGTTTTGTCCTGGATGATTTCAATGCCTGATTTTTGTTGGTGCGTTAAACGCCAGATATTTTTCACCGCCTGACTCAAAGTTTTTACACTAATTTCTGGATAAGTGATAGTTTTCTGAGGGAAAGTAATGACTTCAGTCATTTTAAGACTCCTTTTTTCTATAATCCTATGTAATACGGGGAACGATTAGTTATAGCGATGTTTGTATTCTTTCAATGCTTCATCGAAAACCTTGACTAATTGTTTAGCGGAACCTTCCACCTCTTTCCAAGGGTTTATGACTTGCTGGAATTTAGTTATAAAAGAGGTCAGGTTCAGTGCATCATTAATTTGGGTGAATTTATCTTTAGAAGCATTTATCTGGGTCAGCATGGATTGCCACATGTAATCTAAATGGTTCAGAGCCACTTCTGCATCCAATAAGCGGGTATCAATGTCGCTAAAATCAAGGGATAAACTAGTAATAGATTTTTGTAATGCGCGTTTACCTTTGATGCTCTCTTCCAGGCTGCGTACTTCTTCGATCAGCATGTTTTTACGTTTTCGTACTTCTTCTGCCTTGGAACCAAAAATGCCGCCAGTAATAGCGAGGCCGATCAGTCCCGCTGCGATACCGGAGAAAGCCAAGCCTACGAATTTATCGTAGTCTTTCTTGAGTTGGACAATTTCCTCTTTTTTCTCAATGATCTTATCGTCCAGATCTTCGATGCTGACTGACATCTTATAGTCTTTCATCAGCTTTCGCTTATTTTCGACTTGTGGTTGTAAACCTAGAGCAATGCTGCCGTTTGACAATCTGCCGCCAATCAGTTTTAGCTTGAAATCGGATACTTCGGTTTTGACTTTTTCTGTTTTCTCACGCTGTTTTTTAATATCATTTTTTATGGTGTCAAGGATTTCCTCTAGAGCAGATGATACTTCTCTGTCTTCATGGGTGTAGGTGATCTGGGCGAGTTGTCTCTCCGATATTTCTCCTAGTCTCATTTTTATGCGTGTGATAATTGGCATTTCATTAATGATGCTAATGATGTTTTCACCCGTTTCGGTGATTTGTTGGCCAATAATTTCTAGGTCTATGCTCTGTTGCAGAATATCGTTTTCCACATCGCTCCAGCTAAACGAGTGAGTGCGGATTTCTTCAAACAAAGTGTGAATATCTTCTGGTTCTAATCCGGCGATATTGATCTTTTGGTAACCCAAGTAGCTTTTTACTTCCTCAAGATTAAAAGGGAGTGATAGACCTTTTTTAACATACAGTTTGATATTAATCAGGTCTTCTTTGGTAAATATTCCTCCGGGGCGTGCAACACCTTCTTGTTTACCAGTCAGTAATTGCAAGGTAGCCGAGGGAATATCTGTTTCGTTCAGTGTTTTTTCCGCTGGAAGTTGAGCTAATAACATATATTTCTCCATTAATGGTTCTTGCTTTATTAAAAAATCATTAAATACATCAAGGCATAACCGAACGTTATAATACTCATGTTGTTAAATTAACGTTGTGTTTTTTATTGAATAATCTGAATTAAAAATACATATATTTGCATGATTAATTGTTGTAAAAACAGTTTAATTCATGAGTTTTATTAAATAATTGTCTGCATTTTTATCAGTCTTAAATGAAATTATTTATGGTTTTTGTATATCTAATATATGAAATTAAATAGTATGAATTTTTATTATTTTAATAATTAAATGTAAAATAAATCCTTTGTCTTTATTGTTAATATAGTTTGAAATTTCATTTTTTAATTGACATTAAGATGATAAATATAAAATATTTTAATGTTATTTTTATAAAATACATTTTAAAACAATCGGTTATGTTGGTTGCATGATGTGGAGATTATATGATTTCTATATTATTGATTTAAAAGATAGGTAATGTGATTTTTTTATCAAGAATAAGTTGGATGTTTTTTGCTTTGTTATTTATGGTATATTAAAAAACAGATGGAATAGCATTCTATTCTCCTTATGTCATTGAATAAATTTTTTGTTATTTTTAGATCTATATTTTAATTAAAGTCTTAATTGTTTATATGATGGTTTAAATTAACAGATAAGAAGGATTTTTTTATAATTATATTTAGTTATTATGGAAGTGATATCTGTTTTTTATAGGGCGATTTTTTTAGAATAATAAATATTTGTTCCGTTGTTTATAATAACGGTATTTATTTAGTAAATTTTCCGTAGTAAATAAAAGAGTCGTTTTTGTATAAATTGCATCGTGAAAATTGATTATGCTAATGAACTTAATATTTGTTATCGGAATGGCTGAGTCTCTGATTTAGCCTGTTTCAGTATTGGGATAAGAGCATATCACTAACGGAATCGAACAAGCATAAAGACATAAATAATCAGGGCTTTAATTATTATTAATGCCCCGTATAATCCTACTTTTTATCATGTCTTTTGGGGCAGAAGTGGTGAATCAAATTGCTAATGTTGTCGCTGATGTATGTAAAACACTGAATAATGAACAAGTTAGCGAAGTTGGTATCCAACAGATTTCATTTCCTCTGCCAGCAGATTGCAGCACTTACTGGTTGGAATGGCTGGCAGCGCAGTCTCATTATCCGCAGTTCTATTGGCATCACAGAGAGGGCCATGAAGAAGTCGCTGCTTGTGGGCAAATCCATCTTTTCAGTGATATCGCTTTAGCCGAAAACTTTTTGCAGAGAAACCGTCAGTTTCCACAGATGCGGATCTGGGGGCTGAATGCTTGGGATCGGATTCAACCAGCTCGTATTACGCAATCAGAAGCAGGGGAAACGAGTTATCTGTTTTTGCCCCGTATCGAATTACGCCGCTGCCGTGATGAAAGCTGGTTGTATCTGAATATAGCTGGTCCGCAGGATGTAAGGAATGCACAGGAATTTCTGCAACAATTAGTTCCGCACCAGGAATTCTCTGCGTTACAGGCGGTGGTAGTGAATGCGGAGAATATGCCGGAACGCGCCCGGTGGAGTGATTTGATTGAGCAGGCTTTGGACTCTATTACCCATCGTAAGATGGAGAAGGTAGTGATGGCGCGTAAGACGCAACTAGAACTGAGTGAATCTTTAGCGGCTGCACAGTTTATGGCCGCGAGTCGCCAGATAAATCACTGTTGTTATCATTTTATGCTAGCTTTTAATCAGCATGAGGCATTTTTGGCGTCTTCACCAGAACGGCTTTACCACCGTAAGCAGACTCAGCTTTATACAGAGGCGCTGGCGGGGACGGTTGCTAATTCTGATGATGCTCAGCAAGCCGAAAAATTGGGGCAATGGTTGCTAGGTGATAAAAAAAATCAGCATGAAAACTTGCTAGTTGTTGATGATATTTGCCAGCGTCTTCAAGGCGCAGTGGTTTCTGTCGATGTTGCTCCGCCAGATGTGATTCGTTTGCGAAAGGTTCAGCATTTGCGCCGCCGAATTCAGGGAAAACTAAAGAGTGCCAGTGATAGTGACTGCTTGCATCGTTTACAACCAACGGCCGCTGTTGCTGGATTACCTCGTGAAGCGGCGCGTGATTTTATTCGTGATAGCGAGTTATTCAGTCGTGATTGGTACGCCGGGTCCGCAGGATATCTTTCCTGTGAGCAGAGTGAGTTTGCGGTTTCACTACGTTGCGCACAAATTAACAACAATTTACTTTCACTGTATGCCGGTGCGGGGATTGTGATGGGGTCTGATCCACAACAAGAGTGGATAGAGATAGAGAATAAAGCTGCCGGGTTGCGCACTTTACTGAAAGGTGAATGAAAACAATCTCCGATTAAATGGCAATTCATTGAACTAGGATAAAGAAATAATTATCGGTGCCGTTAGGCTAATAGCCAGCATTTATAGAAATTCTTTGAGTAAAATATGTCAAACAGCGCATTTAACCGCCGCTGGGCGGAACTTTTATTGGAAGCACTTACTCGCCACGGATTACGTCATGTTTGCATTGCGCCCGGTTCACGCTCCACGCCTTTGACAATAGCTGCCGCAGCAAATAACAAACTGATTTGTCATACTCATTTTGACGAACGCGGATTAGGACATCTGGCACTGGGATTATCCAAAGCAAGCAGAGAGCCGGTTGCCGTTATCGTTACTTCTGGAACCGCAGTGGCAAATCTCTATCCTTCATTAATTGAAGCCAGTTTAACGGGTGAACGAATGGTTTTCCTTACCGCTGATCGGCCTCCAGAATTGATGGATTGTGGTGCGAGTCAGGCTATTCGTCAAAATGGTATTTTTGCTTCTCATCCATGCCAAACAATTTCTTTGCCAAGACCGACCGTAGATATACCGGCAAGCTGGCTGGCTTCTGTCATAGATCATAGTATGGCGAATTTGCGGCATGGGGCCTTGCATATTAATTGCCCATTTGCCGAACCATTATATGGCAATGAAGAGCCTGCTTATGATGAGTGGCAGCAGCAGTTAGGCGATTGGTGGAAAAGTAAAACACCTTGGTTAAGCCAGCCAGTAGCTAATGTTGTGGCAGAAGTAGCGGATTGGGACTGTTGGCAACAGAAAAAAGGCGTTGTATTGGCTGGTCGAATGAGTGCCGAAGAGGGCGTTAATGTTGCTAAATGGGCAAAGGCATTGGGCTGGCCGTTGATTGGCAATGTGCTTTCACAAACTGGGCAGCCATTGCCTTGTGCCGATTTATGGTTGGATAATCCTCATGTGCAGGAGATTTTAGCGCAAGCACAACTGGTAGTGCAGTTTGGTTCCAGCCTGATAGGGAAACGCTTGTTACAGTGGCAGGCGAAATGCCAGCCGCAGGAGTTTTGGATTATTGATCCGATACCAGGCCGGCTTGATCCTGCCAATCATCGTGGCAAAAAATTGACCTGTCATATTGCTGACTGGTTACTGGCTCATCCGGCACAGCCGCGTATACCGTGGGCACAATCGTGTACATTGTGGGCAGAAGAGCTCAAAGTCTGGTCAGAAAAAGCAGTTAACTGTGTCAGAACTGAATTGGCTGGGAAATTTGGTGAAGCAACGGTGGCCTATCGATTGTGTGAATTACTGCCTGAACGCGGGCAGCTGTTTGTCGGTAACAGCCTGACTATTCGTTTGATCGATGCACTGGGGCAATTACCTGCGGGATATCCGGTTTACAGTAACCGGGGTGCTAGCGGCATTGATGGGTTAATTTCCACTGCGGCAGGTGTGCAACGGGCAACGGCAAAGCCCACTTTGGCTGTTATCGGTGATTTATCGGCGCTTTATGATCTCAATAGCTTGGCTCTATTGCGTCATCCTTCCGCTCCAATGGTATTAATTGTGGTAAATAATAACGGCGGGCAGATTTTCTCTTTACTACCCACTCAGGAAGAAGCAAGGCAGCGTTTTTATTGTATGCCTCAATACGTTAATTTTGATCATGCTGCGGCGATGTTCGGCTTGAAATATGCCAGCCCACAAAATTGGATGGAATTGCAACAAGGTATTGAACAGGCATGGCAACAAAATGAAACCACACTGATTGAGCTAAAAGTGCCGGATAGAGAAGGGGCTGAGTGTTTGCAACAACTGTTAAAACAGGTGGCTATGTTGTGAGCCTCGCTTGTCGTAAGTTTAACGGTCACAATGACCGTCCGTGGCTGGTTTGGTTGCATGGATTATTGGGCTGTGGTGATGAATGGTTGCCATTAGTGAATCTGTGTGCTCAGCATCCTTCATTGGTTATCGATCTACCTGGTCACGGTGATTCCACTGACGTGCGGGTAAAAGATCTTCTGGAGATGAGTTGTCTTTTATCTGAAACATTAGCAGAACAGCAAATTAGTAAATACTGGCTGATTGGCTACTCCTTAGGGGGCCGTATTGCTATGTATCATGCCTGTTATGGTGATAATCAGGGATTATGCGGATTGCTGGTTGAAGGGGGAAATCCTGGGTTATTTTCCCAACAGGAGCGGAATAATCGTCTCGAACACGATAGAAATTGGGCCGGACGTTTTCGTTCTCAGCCGATTGAACAGGTTTTATCTGATTGGTATCAGCAGCCGGTTTTTTCTGATTTATTACCTGCACAGCGTCAGCAACTGATCAAAGTACGCCGTCATAATAATGGCAATGGTGTGGCTAATATGCTGGAAAATACTTCACTTGGACATCAACCTTGGTTAGTACCGGTATTGCAACAACTGGCGTTACCTTTTGTTTATCTGTGTGGCGAAAATGATAAGAAATTCCAACAATTGGCAAAACGTTGCGCTTTGCCGCTGCAAACTATTCCACATGTTGGGCATAATGCTCACCGAGCGGACACGGCGGCGTTTGTTGCGGTAGTAAACCATTTTTTATCACTCTTTAATGTATAGGAATACGAATATGATTTACCCGAGCGAAGAAGAACTTTATGCCCCAATTGTATGGCAGGACTGCTCTGAAGGGTTTGAAGATATTTTTTATCACAAATCCACAGATGGTATGGCTAAAATCACCATCAATCGCCCACAAGTACGTAACGCATTTCGGCCATTGACGGTTAAAGAGATGATGCAGGCATTGGATGATGCCCGTTATGATGACAATATCGGGGTGATTATCCTGACGGGAATGGGTGAAAAAGCTTTTTGTGCTGGTGGTGATCAAAAAGTTCGTGGTGATCATGGTGGTTATAAGGATGACAACGGCATGCATCATCTGAATGTTTTGGATTTCCAACGCCAAATTCGCACTTGTCCAAAACCGGTCGTTGCTATGGTTGCTGGATATGCGATTGGTGGTGGTCATGTACTGCATCTGGTATGTGACCTGACCATTGCGGCTGATAACGCTATTTTCGGTCAGACCGGACCTAAAGTGGGCTCTTTTGACGGCGGTTGGGGGGCATCTTATATGGCTCGAATTGTTGGTCAGAAAAAAGCCCGCGAAATCTGGTTCTTGTGCCGTCAGTATGATGCTAAACAAGCGTTGGAGATGGGGCTGGTTAATACAGTTGTGCCTTATGCGGATCTGGAGAAAGAGACCGTTCGCTGGTGTCGTGAAATGCTGAAAAATAGCCCAATGGCTCTGCGCTGCCTGAAAGCCGCTCTAAATGCGGATTGTGATGGTCAGTCTGGATTGCAAGAGCTGGCAGGTAACGCCACCATGCTTTTCTATATGACAGAAGAAGGTCAGGAGGGACGTAATGCATTCGTTGAGAAACGCCACCCTGATTTCAGCAAATTTAAACGTAACCCGTAATGCGTACTGCAATTTTATACCGGTTCAGATTGCCGATGGAGTCAGGTGTTATCCTGCGATATCAGCGGCTTAAAACTCGTGATGGTTTTTTGGTTCACTTACAGGAAAATGGTCAACAGGGATGGGGTGAAATTGCACCATTGCCCGAATTCAGCAAAGAAACAGTTGAACAGGCGGGTGAAGCAGCGATGGCATGGCTTAGACAGTGGCATCTTGGCGCTGAACCTGATGAAAGTGAATTACCTTCTGTCGCATTTGGGATTAGCTGTGCATTAGCTGAATTACAGGGTAACTTACCGGAAGACGCTGATTACCGGAAAGCGCCACTATGCAATGGTGATCCTGATGAACTGATTGTTCGTCTCAGTAAAATGAGTGGACAAAAAGTTGCCAAAGTGAAAATCGGGCTGTATGAAGCTGTACGTGACGGCATGGTAGTGAATGTTTTACTGGAAGCGGTACCGGATTTATCTTTGCGGCTGGATGCTAACCGTAGTTGGAGCCGTGCTAAAGCGGACAGTTTCGCTAAGTATGTCAATCCTGATTACCGTAACCGAATTACCTTTCTGGAAGAACCTTGTCAAACCCCGGAACAATCGCTCGCTTTTGCCCGTGATACAGGGATTGCCATTGCATGGGATGAAAGCGTCCGTGATGAAGGTTTTAACGTAGAGGCACAAGCAGGGGTGACTGCTATTGTGATTAAACCCACTCTGATAGGAAGCCTTGCCCGTTGCTGTCAGTTGATTTCAGCCGCGCACAACGCTGGATTGGAGGCGGTGATTAGCTCCAGTATTGAAACCAGCTTCGGTTTGACTCAGCTTGCCCGTATTGCTCATTGGCTGACGCCAGCGACTATTCCTGGACTGGATACGCTGGAATTGGTTCAGTCTCAGTTGGTGCGCTGTTGGCCGGGCAGCACGATGCCAGTAACAAGATTGGACGAGTTAGACATCGCATGGCGCAGTTAAATTCATTTACCCAGTGGCCATGGCGCTACTGGGCATCGTTTAGCCCTGAAAATATTGCTGTCAAGTTGCGTAATCGTTCCCTAACCTGGCATCAATTAGTTATCTCTTTGGATACGATAGCGGCCAATTTTCGCCAACAGGGGATAGTTGAAGGCAGTGGTGTAATGCTGCGAGGGAAAAACAGCGAAGAGATGTTGTTTTGCTATCTTGCCGCGCTACAGTGTGGTGCGCGGGTATTGCCACTGAATCCTCAACTGCCTGAAATACTCCTGTCTGAATTATTGCCACATTTGAATATCGATTTTGTGGCTGATTTTTGTGGTGACAACTTGCCTGTGATGGATGCCAAATCCCTCGATTGGCAAAGTGAACCACTAAATTCTGATGATAATTCAGTCATGTGGGATGCTATGCGCCCGGCCAGTATGATACTGACCTCCGGCTCTTCTGGATTGCCTAAAGCGGCTGTTCACTCAATTTATGCTCATCTTGCCAGTGCGCAAGATGTACTTTCAGTAATCGAATTTCAGCAACAAGATAGCTGGCTGCTCTCATTGCCGTTGTTTCATGTATCGGGTCAGGGGATTATTTGGCGCTGGCTAATCAAAGGGGCTTCTTTAGTGCTCAGAAATACCCGTCTGTTAGAGCATGCTTTAGCCGATTGTACTCACGCTTCATTGGTTCCGACTCAGCTTTGGCGGTTACTGGAGCAGTCACAAAATCAGACACTGAATTTGAAACAAGTGCTGTTGGGTGGAGCAATGATCCCCATTGAATTGACACAAAGAGCGGAACAGCAAGGCATTTGCTGTTGGTGTAGCTATGGTTTGACCGAATTGGCTTCAACAGTATGCATTAAACGAGCAGACGATCTTCCCGGTGTCGGCAATCCTTTACCGGGCAAAGAAATTAGTCTGATAAATGAGGAAATTCAGATTCGTTCTGGCAGCCTTGCTAATGGATATTGGCTGGATGGTAAATTACAGCCATTGACTGATAGCGATGGTTGGTTTCATACCCGAGATCGGGGAATAATCGAAAAGGGTGAGTTACGTATCCTTGGCCGAATGGATAATCAATTTTTTAGTGGTGGAGAAGGCATTCAGCCGGAAGATATTGAACGGGTGATTAACACCCACCCGCAGGTTGCACAAAACTTTATTGTTCCCGTCCCCGATTCTGAATTTGGTTATCGCCCTGTCGCGGTGATAGACAGTAATTCATCTGAGGTCATTGATACATTACCTGAATGGTTGATTGATAAACTGGCTTCTTTTCAGCGCCCGATAGCTTACTATTTATTACCTAAACAGTTTAAAAATAATGGCGTTAAAATCTCCCGCCAGCAAATTAAAAAATGGGTGATGGATTTACCCGGTTTCCCTTGAGCTATTTTTATCTGTATTTGGTGTGGTGAGATGGATATCCATCCCATTTGCTCTATTGATATATATCCGCCATCTTTCAAGTTGCCTCTTTGTTGGCTGCGCTCACTCACCCCGGTCACATAGTTTGCTATGCTCCCGGGGATTCGCTCCCTTGCCGCCGCGATGCATCTTGAAATCCATAGGGTATATTGCCACTTCAGAATAGCGATTCAGCTTATTATGCTATGAATTTAGTGAAGCTATAACCGAATCTAAAAGTTGTGAATTACAGGCAGATACCAATCCTCCACCAAACATAACTTTTTCTCTACTACCATTTAGCGTGCAGTAATCCCCACCTGCTTCTTTAATGCAAGGCAGAATAGCTGCGCTATCCCATGGTTTCATTAAAGTATCGATGGCACAATGAATACGACCATTTGCAACCATTGCGTGCTGATAACAGTCATTTATAAACATAAAATCTTTAGCTGTCTTCACCAAGGAATTGAGATTATACGGAATTGTCCCATCGGCTAGATGGTATGATGAACTATGTATCCCTGATGCAGAAATTACGGCATGACTAATTGTATCTGGAGAACCGTTTTGAATAATAAGCCTGCGTAATGAGACATCATTATTACTCATCCAACAACCCTGCCCTTCTGAAGCGTACACAATAGTTGAAATAGCAGGAAAACTAATAACACCCGTAGTAGGTTCTCCATTCTCGACAAATGCGATTAGAGTGCTAAACAATGGCACACCATATAGAAAGGCCCGAGTACCATCGATAGGATCGATAACCCAACCAGTTTCAAATTTACAAGATCCAGTCAATCCAAACTCCTCACCAAGAATAGGGACTCCCGGGCATTGTTGCTCTAAAAGATTTCTAATTTCAGATTCGATTCTTACATCAGTATCTGTTACAACAGAACGATCAAGTTTATATTCGAATTCCTGAGAGCCGTTGAATCCATCTTGAGTGATTTTTTTAACCTTTTTAATCGCTCTGAGTGCAATATTAAGCATATCTGTCATTTTATGTTGCCTAATAATGGGTCATATGTTGTGACCCATTTTCATTGTCATCCTTAAACCATCCCTAGAGAGGTGGTCTTTTACTGCTCACACCTGAAGTATCTTCATCATGAAATCATCAAGATTATCCTTAAAATCAATGATATAAGCCCATGAATACTCGGAGTGTTCATCGGAGAGTTTTACGGTACCTTCGCACTTCACTTCAAAATTGACTTGAATACATTTATTTTCACCTGCTTTGTACTCAGCAGAACTTACGAAATTAACTAATTCTAATAAATTTAAGTTGGTTTCTTCCTTGATTTCACGTGTAAGTCCTTGAACTATTGATTCAGCATTCTCAATACCACCTGAGGGTATCTCCCATACATTGGGGAGAAATTCATGTTCTGATCGTTTAAGAAATAGCACGCGTCCTTCTGGGTCTCGGATGATGCCACCTACAACGATACGATCGTAAGCAGAAAATAACTTTGCAATTTCCTTTGGAATGAGCCTATTCACTTTCGGAGCCTTTCAGTTGTAGAAGTAATAATTGCCAAGTAGTTATCAATGAAGTATTGGCGCTCAGGACCATACCAAATATCTAGTTTAAACATGCTATTATGGAATTTAATGGCATTTTTAAAGTTCTCAGGTAATACACGGTCTTTCTTTTCGTAGTTCTTAGAAATACGCTCTGGAGAGTGGAACAAACTGTAATTGTGGATAGGGCAAGTGGAGCCTGGAATATCTGCTTCAACAGCACCAGCTTTAATCAATGCATCAACAAATTCGTGCAAGCCAACTGTAAATTTACTCTTATCAAACATAATAGGCATTGCATACCATGCTGGGTCTGCTTTTTTTGGAATTCGGGTTATCTTCAAGCCATTAATTTTTTCGATTTCATGTTTCAGGATACGAGCGGTTTCACGTTTTTCTTCCATCATTTGATGGAATTTATCCATCTGCGGCAGTACAACAGCAGCGCCTAATGGGTGCATACGTAGGTTGAGACCTGTTCCAGTAATAGCAAATTCTTTCAAATTGTCTGTATGAACTTCTTTCTTTGCGCGTTTGTTAAAGTGACCAACAAGCACTGCACGTTCGTAAAACTCGCGGTGCTTAGTTGCAAAGAAACCACCTTCCCCGGAAGTTAGAATTTTCTTACCTTGGAAACTCCATGCAGAACCGTCAGTGAAACTACCAATCATTTTGTTATTCCAAGTAGCACCGTGTGCATGAGAGCTATCTTCTAAAAGAAGGATGTTATTTTTCTCGCAAACTGCCATAAGTTCATCCATATCACAAGGTATACCCCACATATGCGTGACAACGACAGCTTTAGTCTTCGGGGTGATCAAAGATTCTACAGCCTTAGGGCAAATGTTTCCGTTGTCAGTACAGTCTGCAAATTTCAACTCTGCTCCTAGCTGGTGGAGTGGACTACAGGTTGCAAAAAATGTGTAACTTGGAACAATAACTTCATCGCCTATTCCTATACCTGCGCCATAATACATTGAAAATAATGCGGTCGTACCCGAGTTAACAGCAAGAGCATTTTCAACATTGAAAATGGATTTAAATTTATCTTCCAATTTCTGATAAATGCCACCATTATCATAAATTGAAATATCTTCGTGCAGCTGATGAGCTACGCTAGCTTTGATATTTTCATCAATGATTGGATGTGTAAATTTAGAGTACTTATTCATTTCTATTTGTTCCTTTTTATATGATTTTATACCCGCTTTCAATGAAAGCGTTTTCTAGAAGGTTTGTAATTACGATTGAGTTTTTTAAATTATTTGAGAATGAATCTTTCTCCTTTGAAAAAAGGAAATCTTGATACATATCAACGAAGGGAGATTCGTCATCAGGATGGAAATATTTCTCAGAGATAACTTCTTGTTTTTTATTTTTAATTTTTAATTGATTTCTATTTGCATATACTATGAAATCGTCACCTATTAATGTGATATCCTCATATTTTTCATACGCAACACATGATATATAGACAAAGATAATCACATTACCATATTGAAACTCCACAAAAGCAGTATCATCAACATTGTACTTACCATTTGATGTGTTAATGAGTTTTGAGTAGTTGACATTTATTTCATGACAATCAAACAGATAGCAAAGCAGATCCACAATATGATAACCCATATCTAACCAGACACCTCCTCCTGCATTCAGGGCGCGAGCATACTTTTTTACCCCCCCCTTGAATGAACCGTAATTATATGATCTGATTCTCCTTATTTTTCTTTTTAATACTCGCCCATGAATCCGAACCAGACCCTGATTGAACATTTAACCGTTGTGAAAGAAACTCGTTCTGACATCAATCGTCAATACGAGC